>CANILH010000003.1 GCA_947468665.1 Oligoflexales bacterium
AGGTAGCTACTGCCACCGGGAGGCGGGCTCCATGAAAGCTGAATCTGGGTTGTACTCAAGGCAGTCGCCGATAGATTTCCTACTTCTGGCGCTGATGTTGCGGTAACGACTATTCCGGGAGATAAGACACCTGCATTCGAAGTACAGACTCGAAATGAATATTTCGTATTTGGCATCAAAAACGAGCCGAATGTCGCAGATGTAGCAGTCATAACCGTTGGCGCAATAGCACCTGGCGGGGGTGGGCCAACACAGGATGCGGGCGCCACCATGCCTGGGAGTCCAAGTGCCATCAGGTAGCTACTGCCACCGGGAGGCGGGCTCCATGAAAGCTGAATCTGGGTTGTACTCAAGGCAGTCGCCGATAGATTTCCTACTTCTGGCGCTGATGTTGCGGTAACAACTATTCCGGGGGTAGGTACATTGCTATAAATTGTACAAACGCGGAATGCGTATTTTAAATTGGGCGGTAAACCATTGAATGTTGCCGAAGTTATATTTTGATTCGAAGGGAATATAACGCCCACAGGCAGAGGAGTTGCGCAGCTTGTCGGCGGATTTATGCCAGGAACTCCAATGACAACCTGACTTGTATTGCCGTCTAATGGTGAGCTCCAACTTAGTTTGATTTGCGAGGTACTCAACGCCACTGCAGACAGACCTGACGCTTCATACTGGACCCTAGCGTCTAAGGCGCTACCCTCACCTTTCAATTCAGTAACACTGTCGTGCGAGCCGCAACCCCAAAGTCCGAAGGCTACCAAACACATTTTAAATAAAAACCTAAAGGCTGACAAAGACTTCATATGCATTCTCCCGTCGAAATTATTACCAATGTATAATAATCGAGATCAGTAGGGAAAACAATGCCCGCATAGACGCCTTACTGGACATGATGTCCGGTAAGGGTCAGCGAGGCATCAAGGTCCTAAGGACATCCCGTTCACGCACTATTGATTGTGCTCCAGTAATCGGTCCGGCGGGTTTAGACCGCCGGCCTGCGCGTTGAGTTACGGCGAGGACATCGACGGCAGAAACTAGCTTTACCTATAAAAACGATCTCACAAAGGCCAAAGTAATGGCTTTTCGTACACGGCGGCGTGCCGCCCGGGGGCTCATCGTGTGCTGGGCAAAGTCTCTTTTTGCGTTTGCCCATCGGCACAATAAATTCCCGCCATACGTGCGCAGAAGCAAACACCCCGTAGTAGCGAGTCAAATTAAAGTGCTAAATCACATCCTGGCGGCGGCACAAGAGACGCAAGCTTTTCCACGAAGTCTCTTTGTGTGAACACTAACGATCCCGTCCCGTCTCTCCAGCTCCGTTTAAGTTTAAGCGCCACGTCACTTCGATCTGGATCCTCTGGCGTCACATATGACAGCTGAGAAACAGCCACCGATGATCTGGCGGCGTAGCGAAATAGCCTTTTAGTCCGTCTCTGTCTTCGCCCTTGATGGCCACGCCCGCATGAAGAGAAAGCCACTTGTAGCGGATGTTACACCACGCTGCCATGGACATCTGGTCGGGATCAGAGTGCTGATAGTTTGGGTGATCAAGGAGCCGGCCCTTCCGGCGGTAGGCCTTAGGAGCTCGCGGTCGAAACGGCATTGAAATGTCCTCGGTATGCTCCGGCTCACCAGCCTCACCAACTCTCGCACATATCCGCGCCTGCGAAATACTGCTCCTAAGCGGTCATGGATGGCGTAAAGCACATCAAACATCGCTTCTGTCGTAAAGCTTGGGTGAGGATAAAATCTCAGACCGTCACGTCCTCGTCCATATACGCCGTCGAGGAAAACCATGTGGAGATGAGGATTCAAAACTAGACTTGACCCGAAAAGCTGCACAAAAGCCACAGCTCCAGCCGACGGGGCATAGACCTTAGCGCGCTCGTCATATGACAGCGTATAATTCTCATAAAAATTAGTGATGGAATTGAAATGTCGTTTGATCTGATTCAAATCCTTAAACAAAAAATCGTGAAAAAACGCCGCTTGCAAGGCGTCAAGGAGCGGCGGCGCGGAGTTTGGCTGGCCAAATGAGCACCGCCGCGACGATGACAACGACGCAAGCGGCGGAATTTTCGCCATTTTTACCCACACACCTCGGACAAAAAGAGCGACCTTTGCATGAAAATACCACCAAACGCTCCGCGTCACGGGCCTTGCAGTAAAGCCTCACAAAACCATAGTCCAAGATCGTTTTCTCTGGCTGATGACGCTCGTAAATCGCCACGTGATACTCCGAGTGAAGGCCAAAGAAATGGCCCGCGATGGTACTCGGGAGAATAAGATAAACTAGACTTAGGGCACATGCAAACTGCGAGCAAAAAGGGCAGTAGCTGCGACGCCGATGTCAGTGAGAGGCAGTGGCTGGATGGGTAGATCCGCGATAGCTTGAATAGAAACTCTAGTTACTTATCCCAAAGCCCGCGGTGATAAGCCAGCAGATCAGCAAATGTCCCCGCCTCAATGGCGTCACGGATGTCTTCTGTAAGCTTCAGGTAGTAGGCAATATTGTGAAGCGACAGGAGTCTTAGCCCCGTAATCTCTCCGGTGAGGAACAAATGCCTGAGATAGCCTCGCGAGAATGTTTTACAGGTATAACAAGCGCAGGCTGGATCCAGCGGACTGTCATCCAGCCGGTGAGCGAGGTTTTTGATATTCACTCGGCCCAGAGAGGTAAATAACGTACCGTTTCGGCCGTTTCTAGTCGGCATCACACAGTCAAACATATCAACACCGCGACTCACACCCTCGATAATATCAAGTGGCGTCCCCACGCCCATGAGGTACCGGGGCTGATCTCTAGGCAAAACATCACAGCACACATCGGTGATCTCGTGCATATGAGACTTTGTCTCACCGACTGAAAGTCCGCCGATGGCGTAACCCTCAAACCCTATTTCCATTAATGCTTTGGCGCTCTCGCGGCGAAGATGCGGGTACATGCTGCCCTGGACAATCCCAAACTGACAGAGGTCTGGCTTTACTTTCGCGTCGCGGCAGCGTTTTGCCCATCGCATGCTTCGCTCCATGGACTTACGAGCCACGTCTTCCTCACAGGGGAATGCCGTGCACTCATCGAGCACCATATGAATATCACTGCCGATGGTTTCCTGAATTTTGACCGCGAGCTCAGGAGTCAAAACGAATTTGGAGCCGTCCAAGTGACTCGCGAAATGGGCGCCGTCCTCAACAATTTTGTTGAGTTTTCCGAGACTGAAAATCTGAAAGCCACCACTGTCGGTCAGAATCGGCCGATCCCATTTTATGAAGTTATGCAGTCCCTCAAAGTGCTCAATCACCTCCATGCCGGGGCGAAGAAACAGGTGGTAGGTGTTGCCGAGAATAATCTGGGCATTGACGTCTTTAAGATCTGAAGGCGTGAGAGTCTTTACGCTGCCCACGGTGCCAACCGGCATAAATATCGGTGTCTCAACCACGCCGTGTTTCAGCGTCAGACGCCCACGACGGGCCTTGCCGTCAGTTTTAAGCAAATTAAATGGCTTCATACGATGGATTTACCAAGGGCCGACTGAATCAGATCCACAACAAGCCCGGCGGTCTTGTGCTCAATATCCCGCATGGGATTAAGCTCAACAAATTCCATGGAAAGAAGCTTTTTGGTATCAGCCATCATCTCAAGAATCAGGTGGGCCTCACGGTAGCTGATGCCCCCTGTCACAGGAGTGGAAACTCCCGGCGCGTAAAGAGGATCGATGCCATCCAAATCAAACGACAGATGGAACCCGGCCGTGCCATTGGTCGCGACCGTAATCGCCTCCTGCGTAATGGCGTGCATACCGCGCTCGTCGATTTCTCGCATGGTGAAGTAACGGATGCCGCTGGTTCTGCATAGCTCCTTCTCCTCACTATCAAGTGTCCTGATACCGATCAGCGCCACGTTTTGTGGGCGGACCTTCGGGGCAAAGCCATTCATATTCACCAGATCAGGGAATCCATGACCCAACACTACCGAAAGAGGCATTCCATGGATATTTCCGCTATGAGTTGACGCCGGCGTGTTCATATCCGCGTGGGCGTCAATCCAGATAAGCCCCATGGAGCTATTTTGCTCCTTGGTGAAGCGACTCACTCCAGAGATCGTTCCAATACCTATAGAGTGGTCACCACCCATGACAATCGGTTTACGGCCCGCCTTTAGCGCTCTGTAGACTTCATCTGACAACCGGCCGCACATCTCCAGGATTGATCCGCGATATTTTGAGTCCATCTCGTCTTTGGAGAGCATCTCACGAAGCGGGACAACAATATCGCCGCGCTCCTCAATGGAGCAACCCAGAACTTTAAGCTTCTCATGTAACCCAGCGATCCTGATCGCGGATGGGCCAATGTTCGCCCCGCGCATATTCGCGCCAAGATCAGATGGAACACCAATAATAGTCACTGCACTCATGCCAATACACTCCTCACCGTGTCGCGATACTGTCGGCGCCGGTCCAAATTTTACTCCAGCGCACAAATCGCTCAGTTATCAATTCATCCTCAACACGTCCGCAGGTCCGTTGATACAACGAAAAATATAGTAACAGTGAGCGCAAGTGGCGTTCTGTTAGTTTATATTGGATCACCTTCCAGTAAGCCGCGAGATCGACGTCCTTGCCATCACCGGTCAGGGGAATTGTCTCCGGGAAATAACAACAAGGCTCAACACGCATACGAGCCTGCGCGATTGACGCCGCCTCGGCAACAAGATAGCGGATTGACGGAGGCAAAACCTGAGAGCTCGTCTGCCAAAGTCCAAACACAAAAGGCAGTCCAGTCAGCTCAAGCCAGATCTGGCCGAGATCAAGCACCTTCCAGAACTCGTGACGACGCTGCAACGCCTCATCACCAATGACAAGCTCCATGGTGCGGGATCCAAGATCCTTATTTAAAATCTCATCTTGTGTCATCGCTGACTTTGCGAGGACAAGAGACGCGAGATTCTCACCAAGCCAGAGATTGAGAAGTACCCGGGTCAAGGCGGCCGATGCCGCCGACGCGGTGGTAAGCTTAAGCGGCGGGACGGCTACTGCCGCCCGTTCAGCGCGGCTGGATTCCCAAAGCGCTGCTGCGCTTTGTCTCATATCGTCACCGCATAGTCGACGAGCTTCCCGCAGTCTTTCCGCCAAAATCACCTGGCGTTCCCGCGTAAACTCCCAAAAAGTCTCGTGCTCACGATGAAGTCCCAAGTAAACACTTTGAACAGGTCCCTCACTGGCGATTCCAATTGGAAGTGCCATCTCAAGATTTCTGGATTTTAGAAGCGCGATACTTGACGCCGGGGCAACGTTGACGACCCCATCGGCAAGCCATCGACTCACGACACTCGGGTGGCCACTGGTAAGTTTAATCTGTCCGCCGGACAATCTCTTAAGCTCGTGTTTAAGCGGAAGCAAATTCCAATAGGGAATCCATCCAATCTGAATCGGTGCCTGCCCCATAGTTTAACGGCAGCCTTTCATCACGCGGTCCGCGATCTCAATGGTACGGGCTATCTCCTGGTCGGTGTGAGCGCCGGAAACAAATCCCGCCTCAAACGGGGACGGCGCGAGATATACGCCATTTTCCATCATGCCCCAGAAGAACTTTTTGAACATCGGTACATTAGACGTTTTCGCCTCGGCGAAATTCCTGACCGGTTTATCATTGAAAAAGAACCCGAACATACCACCCTCACAGTCGGCTGAGAAAGGCAGACCATGAGACTTCGCCGCGGCTTTAAGTCCATCAACCAATGTCTTGGTACGACGGGTCAAATCAGGGAAAAAATTCTTTTGGGAGATAATATCGAGAGTCTTGAGCCCGCAAGTCACAGCCAGGGGATTTCCGGAAAGAGTTCCTGCCTGATAGACAGGACCGCTCGGAGCGACCTTGGCCATGATATCTCTGCGACCACCGTACGCGGCCAGCGGCATGCCGCCGCCAATCACTTTACCCAGGCAAGTCAGATCCGGACGAATATCATAAAGCCCCTGAACACCGCGTAGACCAACCCGGAATCCGGTCATAACCTCATCAAAAATCAGCAAGGCGCCGAACTTGTCGCAAAGAGCCCGCAGACCCTCAAGAAACCCAGACACCGGCCTGATGAACCCACTATTACCCACTATTGGCTCAAGAATAATGGCGGCGATGCTGTCCGGATTCGACTCAAGCATCGCTGCAACCGCGCCCAGATCATTATAGGCAACAGTCAAAGTATCGGAGGCCGCTCCCGGGGGGACGCCTGGACTATCCGGAACACCAAGAGTGGCCGCTCCGCTGCCAGCCTTGACCAGCAACATATCGCCGTGACCGTGATAACAGCCCTCAAATTTTATGATCCGACTGCGGCCCGTAAAGGCACGAGCCACGCGGAGCACCGACATACAGGCCTCAGTGCCGGACGAGACAAAACGAACCATATCCATACTTGGGACGTGAGCTATAACCGCGAGCGCAAGTGTTGTCTCAAGCTCTGTTGGGGCGCCAAATGAAATGCCGTTCGCGGCAGTCTCGGAGATAGCCTTGACAACATCGGGATGGGCGTGGCCCACAATCGCTGGCCCCCAGCTCCCTACGTAGTCGATATACTCATTGCCATCGACATCCCAAAGTTTACTTCCGACAGCTCGCTTAATAAATATCGGCTCACCATCGACGGACTTAAAGGCCCGAACCGGCGAATTGACTCCGCCCGGTATAACTTTAACGGCCTCGCTGAACATTAATTTTGAGGTTTGCCAGGAACGGGTCATCGGAGTTCTCCACATGGGGGCTACAGCCAAAAGCCCTTCATATTGCGCCTTTCCGCCACCATTGGCAACATCATTTGTGCCCCCATCAGCCTAACGTAACCCCCTGATAACAAAATCTTTATTGTGCATTTAATGGACGCGTCGTACTATCTCAGAACTTATCCCGATCAAACGTTGATTGATAAGCCACCTTTGGCCAGGGAGAACCCGCTTCATGCGTCCAGCCACCCGTCGTTTTGCGACCCTTCACTTTGTCGGCTTACTGGCGTGCGGCATCTGTGTCTCATCAACTGACACCAACGCGCTAGGCACAGTGGCGACCATTGACATCCAAAAGACCCTAGGGCTACTTCTTTCTTATTTTGATTGTTGAAACTTCATTCTACCAACTATTTGTCAGTAATTACTTGCGATTAAATTTTAGCACCCATCGCGCGGATTGCTTGATTTTTGTTCTCCCAGGAGAAGTGCCGAATCGCTTCAGCGATGCTGGTGCCCCCCGACTTCCGAATAATTCCTATTGATAAATTTCTGAGTGTCGCCATGACTTGTGGTCCAGCACCCTTGCGGACTCGGGAACGATCTTCGCCCATGATATCGTCTCGGATGTAGTGACCTGCTTCGATAGACCAGTGTCCCACTTGGGTCAGCAGTAAATCTTGACTGTTAGCTTGCCCGTGATTCAGGCTTGTTATGAAATGCCTAGTCTCAGTAGTTGCTTTTTTTGTCGTCTGATTTTCGCTATAGCGAGTAAGCGAGAACACCTGGTTTATGTAGGGAAACCGTGTTTGTTCTATAGCGTGTTCTGCAGAGGGGGAAAAGGCATGAAGTGAGTATTCCTCAATGCGCCCATGACCTTTCCGCTCTAATTTGGAAGTTTCAATTGGAACTGAAAAATCACAAATACCTTTTACCCATTCCAATAGTGCGCCTTGATTTTCTTTGACTGAAAAAATGAAGTCAGCCTTCTTTTTTTCGACAAGAAACTTAACGTGCCCCACCTGACAGTGCATGGCATCAGCCGTAACAATGGCGCCCGCAAGAGGCAGTTTCTCAAGAAGCGGCTCAAATGCACTTATTTCATTAGATTTATCGCTTACTCGCTTTTGCGACACTGTGATCTTTTCGTCATGCATAAGCGCGCTTAAAAGATGAACGTGTTTCTGTTCGCCATCTCTTGATCCGCGTAGTGATTTACCGTCGATCGCGATTTTTTTCATAGCCCCTCCAGCAACCTTTAACAACCAACCATTTATTTTCTCGTCGAACTCATTGGCATCAACTTTCTGCAAAACTCGTTCAAAAGTCGAAAGTGATGGGGCCTTACCGGACCGTGATTTAAGCTCTCGAAGCTGCCTCTCTGTAAGGGTTTGGCCATATTGCCATATAGCCCGATAACTCCTTGCGCCAGAAAGCATCGCACAAGTTGCAATTGATAAAATCGAAGTTTGCGTGTGCCTTTTGCCCTGTCTTCTTCTCCCATCGCCAATGGTTTTGATAGTATCTAGTAAGCCACCGCTACCCTGCATTGGCAACCGTTTAACATCGATCATGAAAACCCCTCCGTTGAGATTTTTGACGTCGAAGTAAGGGTCTGCAAGCATTGTGCGACATGATTTGGTTAGTTCGCGAACAAACATTTTCTTTTGCTGACCGTGCTTTTCATACCACTGAGCTGAATTGGTTCGACCAAATCCTTTTGTAGTGCCAATACATTGCCAGCCTGCAGCCAAATAACAACTTCCTACAAATCTTGACGGATCGACAAATGTCTCTGCTAAGACAACGGGATGTCCGTAAAATGCTTGCCAATCGCTTGAAAGTCGCTTGATGTTTTGCGAGAGAATTTTAGACGCCAAATTAGGAATTCGTTTTAACACAAGAAATCGCGTGTTATTCACGACTAACGACAATCGTTTTGATTTCGCCAGCCCGTCCCATCCAATCCACGAGTCACGACATTCTACGCTCAGAGATGCCGCAGCCCATGCTACAAGACCAACCCACTCATCGCCAATCGTCGCAACATAGAATACTCTCTCACCTGCGGATTTATTAAAACCCAGGTAATGTTGAGCTGACATGACGTCGCGCCAACGAGGCACTTCATCCAAATGCACTGGGCGAACTACAAGAAAGTCTAAATTATCGGTTATGGTGTCCATTAATAGAAGATTGGCACAAAGCTATTTTAAAGTCCATAAAAATCGATAACCCACCGATATTAAATCCAGACCTCGTCAGAAAGAAGTAACCCTGCAAAAGACCCCAATAGCAATGCTTGAGAAAATAAAACACGACCGACACGTCTCGTGGTGGGCTGAGTTCGGTGACACGCTGGTTGTAGGCGGCACCGGCAAGTCGCTGGCGCTGACCGGAATACCCCTCACCTCAAAATATGAGCCACTTACTGCAAGGGATCTCAGCATAGTCATCGCCGGACACCAAAACACTTTGCCCGACTCAGTTCAGATTCTAGCCCGGGGCGGCCGGACGTCTCTCATCATAAAAAACCCAGCTGTATTTACGGACGACCACATTTTGATTCAGGACTTTAAGCCAAACACAGTCTATGCGCAGTCAGGTGAGCACAACGCCCACTCGATCATTCTGACGATGAACCAGGCCCTCAACGCGCAGTCGGCCATGGACGATGTTGACGCCGTCCGCTGGTTTTCTGACGTTGGCACACTCAGCAACTGGAACCGCCACGTTTCCTCTGTGGATATTGTCTCCGCACGGGACTGGATTCAGGAACAGTTTTTGAAGCTTGCCCCGACCTCCAGGAGCCTGCAAAAATTCAATGTCCGGGGTCGCGACGCTTGGAACGTCATCGCCACGTTTGACGCTGGCCCGACAAGTGACGTCTATGTGATTGGTGGACATTATGATTCCATCAGCGAACAAATCTCACAGTCGGCGCCCGGGGCCGAAGATAACGCGAGCGGAGCCGCGGGCGTCATTGAACTCGCCCGGGTATTCTCCTCCAGACAAAACAAAGCGACTTTAATATTTGTCGCGTTCAGTGGTGAAGAAGAAGGTCTCGTCGGCTCAAAAGCTTATGTCATAAATTTACCTCAAGATATTAAATCAAGAATCAAATCCGTTCTCACCATGGACATGATCGGCTACTCAAAAGACGACTCAGAGGACGTACTTCTTGAGACGGCAAGCAAATTTAAACCGCTGTCAGATCAGTACGCGGCAGCCGCCAGACTGGTGCCCGGGCTGAGGTACTTTACGACCTTCAACCCCTTTGGCAGCGACCATATGCCATTTATAGATGCCGACATTCCAGCGATTTTGACCATAGATAACGACTGGGGTGACTACCCGACCTATCACCGGACTGGTGATACCATCGACAAGGTTTCCCGGGACATGGGTCTGGCCATCCTCAAGATGAACGCCGCTACTTTGGCGGTCCTCACGGGTTCATAAAATCGAGACCCTTGACACTCTGAATTTCAGTCATAGCTTAGGGTGGTGACTGCACCTCAACTTGCCAGCGGGAGGACGTATGGATCTATCTAAATTCACTCAGAAATCACAGGAAGCCTTGGCGGATGCCCAAAAAAAGGCGATTACGTTTGGACATAACGATGTGGATGTTGAACACATGGTGGCTGCCCTCGTTGAGCAAAAGGACGGATTGATCGCGCGTCTGCTGACGAAGATGGATCTAGATCCGGTGGACGTCGGGGTGAAGGTGGATGCCGAGTTATCCAAGAAGCCACGGGTCAGCGGCTCTGGGTATGACCCATCGCGGATTTTTCTCAGTCAGAGGTTATCCCGGATCTTAGTGGACTCCGAGAAAGAAGCCGTCCGTCTGAAAGACGAGTACGTCTCAGTTGAGCATGTTTTTCTTGAGTTGATCAAGAACGCGCCCAACACACCGCTGGCAAAAATCTTCGCGGATGCTGGTCTAAATCGACAAAACTTCCTCCAGGCACTCACTAGTGTCCGCGGCAATCAGCGCGTCACAAGCGCGAGTCCGGAAGGCAGTTATGAGGCTCTTGAGCGATACGGACGCGATCTGGTCAAGGCTGCCCGTGACGGCAAACTTGATCCCGTCATCGGCCGGGATGAGGAGATCAGACGCGTTATCCGGATTCTCTCCCGTAAAACGAAAAATAATCCTGTTCTTATCGGTGAGCCCGGTGTCGGTAAGACCGCCGTCGTCGAAGGCTTGGCGCATCGCATCGTACGAGGCGATGTCCCGGATGGTCTGAAGGACCGGACAATATTCTCGCTTGATATGGGAAGCCTTATCGCCGGCGCGAAATATCGCGGTGAGTTTGAGGAGCGCCTGAAATCCGTTCTGAATGAAGTCAAGAACAGCGAAGGCCGCATTGTCCTCTTCATTGACGAGCTCCACACGATCGTGGGCGCTGGTAAGGCGGAAGGGGCCATGGACGCCGGCAACATGCTCAAGCCTATGCTCGCCCGGGGTGAACTGCACTGTATCGGCGCTACCACGTTGAAGGAGTACCGCCAGCACATCGAGAAAGACGCGGCTCTTGAGAGGCGTTTCCAGCCTGTCATGGTCGAGCAGCCATCGGTGGAAGATACCATCTCTATTCTTCGTGGATTGAAGGAGCGCTTTGAGGTTCACCACGGGGTGAAGATTCACGACCATGCTCTGGTGACCGCCGCTACACTTTCGCACCGCTATATCACGGAAAGGTTCCTGCCCGATAAGGCAATCGACTTGGTGGATGAGGCGAGCGCCATGATTCGCACGGAGATGGACTCCATGCCAACTGAGGTTGACCAGGCGCAAAGGCGCGTCATGCAGCTTGAGATCGAGGAAGCCTCTCTTAAAAAGGAGAAGGATAAAGTTAGCCTTGACCGGCTTCAGGTGCTTCAAAAAGAGCTCCAGGGCGACAAGGAAAAATTGCACACACTTCGCGCTCAGTATGACGCCGAAAAGTCCAAGCTGCACGGCCTGACAGGACTTCGTTCAGAGATTGAGCAAGTTCGTCAGGAAATTGAGCGCGCGGAGCGGGCATATGATCTCAACAAAGTCGCTGAACT
This sequence comes from Oligoflexales bacterium, assembly GCA_947468665.1. Classification (GTDB taxonomy): domain Bacteria; phylum Bdellovibrionota_B; class Oligoflexia; order Oligoflexales; family RGVZ01; genus CAMDKS01. The sequence continues at coordinate 11,781 of CANILH010000003.1, forward strand.
AAAACACGGTAAACTACCGTCTCTGACCAAAAAACTTCAGGACGAGGAAACCAAGCTCTCTCAGCAAACAACCGGAGGGACCAGGCTCTTGCGGGAGGATGTCTCCGATGACGAGATCGCCGAGATCGTGGCTCGATGGACCGGGATTCCCGTCAAGAAGCTGGTGGAGGGTGAACGCGAGAAACTTCTAAAACTCGACCAGATCCTGCACGAACGTGTAGTTGGCCAGGATGAGGCGGTACAGCTTGTAGCCGACGCTGTGATCCGCGCCCGGGCTGGAATCAAGGATCCGAAACGTCCTATCGGAAGCTTTATGTTCCTTGGTCCTACCGGCGTTGGCAAAACCGAGCTCGCCAAAACCTTAGCGGAGACCTTGTTTGACAGTGAGGATAACCTCATCCGATTTGATATGTCAGAATACATGGAAAAGCACTCGGTCAGCCGCCTGATCGGTGCGCCTCCTGGCTACGTTGGCTACGATGAGGGTGGACAGCTGACAGAGGCCGTGCGCCGAAGACCCTATAGCGTCTTGCTGTTTGACGAGATCGAGAAAGCGCACCCGGATGTTTTCAACATCATGCTGCAGCTGCTCGATGATGGGCGCCTTACAGACAATCAAGGACGGATCGTCAACTTCAAAGACACAGTGGTCATCATGACGAGTAATATCGGCGCCCACTTCCTGCTCGAGGGCGTTGATAAGAACGGGGAGCTTAAAGAAGGGGCCCGTAAGCAGGTGATGGAGGCGCTTCGCGGCCACTTCCGGCCGGAGCTGCTGAACCGGATTGACGATATCGTTATGTTTAAACCGCTCAAACTTGCGGAGATCAAGCACATCGTCCGGTTGCTGACCAAGTCCTTGGGAGGTCGCTTGGCTGATCGCCACATCTCGCTGGAGCTGACTGATGAGGCGATATCTCATATCGCGACAAGTGCCTACGATCCCGTCTATGGGGCCCGCCCATTAAAACGCTTCCTGCAACGGGATCTTGAGACGAAGATCGGTCGCGCCCTGATTGCGGGTGGTATTACTGAAGGTTCGGGAGTCACCGTGGACGAGAAGGACGGTAGTCTGACGATTGCTGTGGCTCTCGCAAAAAACCCACGCTGATCGTTCTAGAATTCGGCAATAAAGGGCATGTTTTCCAGTCAATACCGGGTAAAGCGCTGGCCGCGTTCTACCCGGTATTCTTTTCTATGACAGATCAGGATGGCTAACTAGCTAAAGTTTCTTAAAACCCTCCCGATCAGTTGGCATAGGAGAAAAAAAGCATGAAAACTTTATCGAATTTTTTGGTAGCATTTTTGGTGTGTAATTCATCACTGGCGCTGGCGGCTGGTCAGGAACGACCTCGCTATGAGCTTTTAACTTCGCTCAGTTATGACTCGAGCACAGGTAAGGTGTCATCTACCCCCACTGACTCCGGTACAACTCTTAATGAGACAAAACTCGGGGCTCGACTTGGTTGCGGATTTATTTTGAGTGATACCGCGGAGCCAGTCATGGAATTGAATTATCAGAACAAAAAACGCAAAGTCGCGGACTTCACAAGCACTGAGACGTCAATTGGTTATGGATTGGGAGTATTATTCAACATGCCCATGGGCATCGCGAAGGACAGAAAATCAAAAAAGCGCGATCTTGACGATCAAGATGGCGAGCCAATCGCCAAGTCAGACTTCACAAACGCCACATGGATTCCCTACCTGGGATTTATTCTTAACAAAAAAACTGACACCGAGTCCCGCGGCGCGACGAATTCAACAAAGGTAAGCGATGGTGATTTGATCACAAAACTTGTCATTGGGACACGATGGATGGTCTATGAGCGCGTTTCGATGAACTTCTCGCTTCGCGCGTCGTACCAAAAATCCACATCCACGGCAACTGACGGAGCCCAGGTTGGCGGATCCGTTTCCAAAATGGAGATTGAGGGCCGGTTTCTCGAACTCAGCCTGTTCTTGTAACAGCGTAACGTCTTAGTGGAGATTGCGTTTGAGCCAATCCTGCCAAACGCTGATCGAACGACGATATAAAATCAAAGCGACGACTTTCTGATCGATTGGCAGCGCGGAGATCATGGACTTCATCTCGCGAAAATCGGTACTACTGAAAAATTTCACCGCGAAGCTCGCCATGGCATTATTATTCTCGGGATTAAGCTTAAACTCGGGCGAGTGATAAAATTCCTCAATGGCTTTTAGATCGTCAGCTTCAAACAAAATATGGTTACCGCGAATAGCCTCATTATAGACAACACGCCAAACCATCGGCAGTGGGAGCGGCGGGATATTAGACTCAAAAAAGTTCTCGTATACGGCAGCGTTGGACGCGGATCTGCTCATTTGGATACTCCACTACAGCGACAGGTTAGGACGGCAACTCAATTCAGCCCGCACGTTCATCGCGCGGTCAGACTGACTATTGCAATCCCAAGACCAGAGGTCCTTGGAGTTAATTAGCTGATATTACAGCACCATCCGAAGCAGGGATGTCACATTTTTAGACACTTTGAGTGGTTTTGAGACAGAAATCCACGGGTAAATCATGGGGTTCCCGGGGAAGTTCGGCAGCCCCTTGGCATGGAGGGAACACCGCCGCGGCGACAAAACCGAGCCGCGGCTTGAACTCAGCCAGCCAGCGGTCGTAGTACCCACCACCATATCCAAGGCGAAAAAGGTCTTTATCTACGGCCAGAGCCGGAACTACGGCACAGTCTCCCGCACGCGGAAAAACTATAATGGCATCAGCCTTCGGCTCCCGGACGCCGAAGCTTCCCTCGTCAAGATCATCGGTTGGGTTCCAAAGAAAAAAGTCCATCTCACCGCCGGCACGGCTGCGGGGCAGAGCCACATGAAAAGGCGCGTGACTCAAAAAAGATTTAAGATACGAAAGTAAATCTGGCTCGCCGGGCAAAGCGGCATATAAAAATAGCACGCCGCTGAAGGATCTTGCGCGAAGCCTCGCAGAGAGATCTGCCGCCATCTGCCTAGACCACGTGGACGCAGTCTCGGGCTCAATTTCAGATCTGACTATCCGGTAATGCCGACGCGATTCTTGTTTTGTCATGAGTCACCCATAAGGAAAAACCCTTAAACGGCGCGGAATTTCAACCGCACTGTCATGGGTTTTATGCGACTGTGGATGAAGCCGCAATAAAAAACCGCCGGTGTTATTCACCGGCGGTTTTTAGCTGGATAAAAGCGGGCTATTACTGAACAGTAACTGACGTCGGTTGTGAGTATTCCCAGCGTCCCGACACCTCAGAGAAAGCACCCAGACGCATTTTGTATTGACCCGCGGCGACTCCATTCAATTGTGCCTGAGAGCCGGAGCTTGAGAATTTAAATTGTGGGTTGGACCAGTCATCAGATTGGTTCAGCTCAACGCGGTAGTAAGCGACGCCTTTGTCGCCAGTCCATGAAACCACGCCACCAGTTCCAGCGAGCGTTCCACCAACGGCTGGGGCCGTGAGGGCAACGTTGCGACGAACTGGAGCTGAAACGCTGAAAGAACGAACTTCGCTGCCACCCGCGTCGGACTCAACTTTCCAGAACCATTGACCTGGCCATGGATGATGGAAGGAGTAGCTTGCTCCAGAAACCTTCACGCGCATGACTTCAGGCTGCATACTGCTGTGACGGGAGAAAACGATCGTTCCGGGTCCACCTTCCCAAGAGAACATCGCGGAACCTTGTGTCTCATCATAAGCGAGAGACGCGCTGGCTTCAGGCGCCGTCAATGTAATCGCGCCTGCCGCTGGAGCCGCTGCTGGAGTCTCAGCCACTGGTGCTTCCACTGGCGCAGCCACTGGTGCAGCCACTGGTGCAGCCACTGGTGCTGCGTCTTCAGCTGTCGCCGCGTCATCAGCAGTTTCCTCAGATCCCTCGTCACCACTTAGAACATACCATCCAACCGCGGCGCAAAGCACCAGAACGCCGATCATGATGTAAGTACGTGATTTACCCGAGCCGCTGAAGCTTCCATCTTTAAAAATCTGGGAGACAGCGTTCGTATTCGTGCCGAAGTTGCTGGTGAACTCACCTTTCAGGTCCGCGGTAAACGGATTGCTTTGGGTGCCACTCGCGGGCTGCGAATTAAATGTACTATTAGGCTGATTTGGCGCGGAGTTCATAACTCTACTCTCCTAGACTTGGTTAAGCTGCTGCGGAATGCGCTTACTTCTTCACCAAGTATACGGGGTGCGAGCAGGGCAAATCAAGAAAACGAACCTAAAAATTAGCGGTTGGACTCAGACGACGCCTGGAGACGAGTTGAAACAGGGCGCATTCAAAGCGAATTCGATCAATTTTTGGTGTTATGCGGATTCTGCAGGCGAGCGCGAGCATTTCTGATTAAAAATTAAGCAAGAACCTTGCCCCTCCCCCCAAATGCACCTAAAACACACTGTTTTCATTTGAGAACCTATACCGCTAGAGGTATCGTTCAAGGACTGCAAGGCGCATTCATCAATGTCCAAATAATTTAGAGTGACCTGTTTTGGCTACCAAAACGACAAAACCATCTAAGTCTGGAGCCTCCGGTAAATCCTCCCTCAAAAGGTCGGGACACCAAGGGCCATTTCGAGTCGCAGCATGCTGGCCCCACCAGGAAGCCCCGTTGCTGCTGTCTATGGCAGGAGGAACGCAGACTGTAGTTGCGACATCGTTTACGCCAATTCCCTATGACACCGTGGCATCAAACAATATCGATACGCTAAAAGACAATTCCTGTGATCCGGCATTTGCGGCCGATCTTCCACGATGGTTTATTCTATTACCCTACGATACCTACGCCACAGGTCCCGACCTGCCTCTAATTGAGTCCGAACGCCCCATGGCCTGGGAAATCAAGGCCGCGCTTGTTTGGGATAGCGGATCTACCGAGCCACGCTACATCGCGCGCGATGACGCCCATACTTCGCGGTTTCATTTGACGATGAAAACACATCTGAAGGACATCCTCTCGGACGCCAAAAAATGGCTTCCACCAGCAATTAGACCGATGACACTTCTTCCCGGCACAAGTGACGATACCTATCTGGACTCGGCTCGCGCAATCATCAACAGCATCCGCGCGGGAGATTTCTACCAGGTGACCCTTCTTCGTTTCTTTAACGCGCCCCATGCCCATGGATGGGAGAATCTCTGCGCTCTCATGGAGTCAAACTCCGGACCTCACGGCGCGCTGTTGACTCATGGCAGCCGCGTCGTGGCTTCCCTCAGTCCGGAGCGATTTGTGGAAATAACCCCAAATGGCTCCAGTTACCAAATTGAGACCTGGCCCATCAAGGGTACAGCGGCAAGGATATTCAGTGATGAGACGCGCGACCGGGATGCGGGCGAAGCTCTCATAGCGAGCGCCAAAGACCAAGCCGAACTGCGGATGATAATCGACCTGATGAGGAATGACTTAGCCCGCGTTTGTCAAAACGACTCCATCGAGGTACTGAGCTCAGGAGATCTAAAAGGATTTAAACACGTTTGGCATTTGGAAGGTCACGTCAAAGGGCGACTTACGCCGGGGCAGACATTGGGGCAGGTTCTTGCGATTCTTTGTCCAGGAGGCTCCATTACAGGCGCCCCAAAGATCGCCGCGATGAGACGAATCCGGTCTGACGAGGGTCAGAGCCGTGGGGTTTTTATGGGGAATTTTCTCCGGATTAATCATGATGGCACCCTGCGCTCAAATATCCTGATCAGGACGTTGCAAAGCGACAATTGGATGGCATCTGCCCGCTACGCGGCTGGCAGCGGTCTTGTTGTGAAGAGTATTCCCGAACAAGAACTTCTAGAAGTCCGTGCTAAATGCGCACCCGTCGCGTTACAGGAAGGTCTCTCGCAATGATACAATTTCCTGACACTACATCCCCGGAATTTCGCACTGAACACCGCAAATATTTGCAGGCGATCTCGATCTTTGTGATCTGCCTTGCCTTCATACATGTGGGGATATTGGCTTACGCCGGGGCTTACGGAACCCTGATGTTGAATGCCGCGGCGGCCGGAACGATCACTTTTTTTACATATATTTTTTTCAGGACAGGCCGCATAAAAACCGCGGAAGTTCTTCTGTCTCTTGGCAGCGCCATATTCATTGGAATTTATTGCTATAACTCATCGGACGTCGGCAGCCCAAACTCACTGCTAATTCTTGTCGCGCTCCAGGCTCCACTTTTCATGCCGCACCTTAATATCGCGTGGAATGTTGTCGGAATAGTAGTCCCTGTGATTATGTTCATCTTTCTCCAACAGCCAGGGTTCCACGTTCCGGAGCAATTACTGCTCACTCCTGAGGCGGAAACCATGATCAACGCGGGGATCATCGCTAGCTGCACGGCATTTATCGCTCTGGCGGGCGTTTTTGGGATGCGTCGATTCATCGCCATGCGAAAACAACACCAGGAACGTGAGGCGCAATTGATTCATGCGTCAAAAATGGCGAGCCTGGGCGAGATGGCAGCCGGTATCGCTCACGAGATAAACAATCCATTAACTATCCTCGTCGGTTTTTCCTGGAAGGCGCTTCGCGCCCTGGAAAACGGCTCTAATCTTGATCGCACCGAATTAACTGAATCAATTAGAGTTATCACGGACACAACAAAACGAATTACCGACATTGTCCGTGGAGTGGGATCATTCTCTCGCGAAAGCTCGGAAGACCCCTTGGTACCAATACGCATCAGCTCTTTAATCAAGGACGCGACACTGTTGTGTAAACCTCGATTAAAAAAGCATCGGACGACATTGATAGTCGATGAGTCTCCACTTTTCGACGCAGAGATTCTCTCAATTCCGGTGCATTTGACGCAGGTCCTGGTAAACATCATCCAAAATGCCGCGGACGCGACCAGCGATGTCACACCTGTGAGCAAACGAACCATCCAGGTGACATTCGAATCCCCCCAGGCTGACAGCATCCAGATTAAAATCACAGATTCCGGAGATGGCATTCCCAAGGAACTTGAACAAAAAATATTTGAGCCATTTTTCACAACCAAAGATGTCGGCCTCGGCACTGGCCTTGGTTTAAGCATCTCAAAAAATATTATGGGAAAATTAGGTGGAAGCCTGACTCTCAATCAGGAATCTGGTAAAACCTGTTTTATCATCACGACGCCCCGAGACCTTTCCACGCTTACGCTGAAAATTTAAGGAACGTTCCATGACCACCATCGATCAAATCTCAAAGAGCCCCCGCGTTAAGGTTGACGCATTTGAGACAAATCTTCCTGTCCCGCCAAAAATGGATTCCAAGTACCGCCGCGCACCCACCAGGGGCTATCACCTCGATGAGAAAGACACCAAGCTCGCTCTCGCGAACGCGCTGAGATATATTCACCCGAAATTTCACAAAGATCTTCTGCCGGAATTTCTTGATGAGCTAAAAACACGTGGCAGGATCTACGGATACCGATTCAGGCCGGAAGGCGCGATCTTGGGACGGCCCGTTTCGGAGTACAAAGGAAAATGTCTGGCAGGCAAAGCCCTGCAGGTAATGATTGATAACAACCTTGATTTTGAGATAGCCCTTTATCCCTATGAATTGGTCACATATGGTGAGACCGGTCAGGTCTGCCAGAACTGGATGCAATACCTTCTGATTAAACGCCACCTGGAAGAACTCACGGACGACACGACGCTTGTACTTTACTCCGGTCACCCGGTGGGACTTTTCAAATCCCACGCGGCGGCACCGCGGGTCATCACCACCAACGCGCTCATGATTGGCTTGTTCGATAACCCTAAAGACTGGCACCGCGCCGCCGCTATCGGTGTCGCTAATTACGGACAGATGACTGCTGGCGGGTGGATGTATATCGGTCCTCAGGGCATTGTACATGGAACCTTCAACACCATCATGCTCGCGGGTCGCCTGAAACATGGCCTCAAACACAACGAGAACATGGGCGGCCGCTTATTTGTCTCCAGTGGTCTTGGCGGCATGAGTGGCGCCCAGGGTAAAGCCGTCGCCATCGCCGGGTGTGCTGGAATCATCGCGGAAGTTGATCCATCACGAATCGAGACAAGACTCAGCCAGGGCTGGGTCGACGTCGTAGCTAAAACCGCGAAGGAAGCTTTTGATCTCGCAAGCGACGCTATGACCAAAAAACAAGGACGAGCCATCGCATTTGAGGGCAATATTGTTGACCTGCTTCAATACGCGGTCACAAATAGCGTCAAAATCGATCTTCTTACGGACCAGACTAGCTGCCACGCTGTATATGAGGGTGGCTACTGCCCCCAAGGGCTGACCTTTGGCGAACGTACAGAAATGCTCGCCACGGACATCACAAATTTCAATCAACTGGTGGATGTGTCACTTAAAAAACACTACTCCTTGATTCACGCACTGACAGAACGCGGTACTTACTTCTTTGACTACGGAAACGCCTTCATGAAAAGCGTCTTTGACTCTGGCGTAAAAGACATCGCCAAAAACGGCATGGACACCCGGGACGGGTTTATCTGGCCGAGTTATGTGGAAGATATTCTGGGGCCCGAGCTTTTTGATTACGGCTACGGACCATTTCGCTGGGTCTGTCTTTCTGGCGACAATAAAGATCTACAAAAGACCGACGCAGCCGCCGCAGAGGTAATCAAGACTCTCCGCGTCAAGATGCGTTATCAGGATGAGGACAACTACAACTGGGTACGGGACGCCGAAAAAAACAAACTGGTAGTTGGCACGAAATCCCGTATTCTTTACCAGGACGCCAAAGGCCGCCGCGCTATCGCACTGAAATTTAACGACATGGTTCGCAAAGGCGATGTCGGCCCCATCATGCTGGGCCGTGATCACCATGACACCGGCGGTACGGACTCTCCATTCCGGGAAACGAGCAACATCAAAGACGGGTCAAACATCATGGCCGACATGGCGACCAATGTTTTCGCCGGTAACGCCGCCCGCGGCATGACACTTTGCGCCCTGCACAACGGCGGAGGTGTTGGCATCGGCAAGTCCATCAACGGAGGTTTTGGAATGCTGCTGGATGGATCCACTCGCGTGGATGCGATTCTTGATACGGCGATCCCGTGGGACGTCATGGGCGGCGTCGCGCGACGGGCCTGGGCCCAAAACCCCCACTCTATTGAGACATGTATTGAGTTTAATGAAGAAAATAACGGGCGTGGTGAGTACATTACGCTGCCTTGGCCTGTCGACATCTGATTGCACAGTTGAGCCACTATATATCCCCAAAATCGCAGGCCGTTTTTGCTGACGGCACTTTCCGCGATTAATTAGCGCGATTCACACCAACTTGAGGGCTGTGTGTCACATCTATTGGCACGCCAATCATGTTTTGTTTAACCTCGAAATTACCCATGGGGGCGAATGTTCCGCTGGCGTAACATTCATCGCCGCCATCACAAACCTCAGTCCGCGTCCCGCACTTTTGATTTTCATCGGTAACGTAAACACGAAGTGCCGCTTTATGAGTGGTAATTGACAGGACTGTCTTTAGTGACTTTCCATCGTTCTCGTATTCAATTGGTGTGAGATTAAAAAAAGCCTCGTTTCGTTCTGAAAGGTATGAGAACCCAAGCCCGGCGGTACCATCTTGCTTCGTTAATTGTTGGGCCTTCAAGCTATCAGAGTCAGAATAATGCCCAGACATCTCGGCGCCATTCCTGATTTCAGACGCGGGATCAAAGACCACCCAAAAAACCTGAACTGGCATTCTTTTTGTGGAGACGTCGTTCTTTTTCTGCGCCGCGAATGCGCATATTCCATCAGGATTTCTACCGACAGCCGCGTCTATTAGGATCGCATCTTTCCATCTTGAGAACGTTATCGTGAGCAGAGACTTACGCTCAGCTTGCTCGTTTACTACCGGGGCAAAAGCGGCAGCGGGGGAGTCAGATACATGGCTGACACCAACGGGTGATTTCGCGATGCCGCACGATGTCAGCACTATTGTCGCGAGGCAAACCGCCGCGAGGGTCTTTGTCGACATCTGGTCGGCCAGGGCGCTGGCCTTTTTGAGTGTTGAAAACATTTGAGGATCCTCCTGGTAAAGTTTTTGTGGCAACTGGTCGTGTTTTATTAATTTGCCCCGAGATTCAGCATCTTCGAAATTTTTGCTGTAACCGCGGCGAATTCAGACGGCTCACCGTTTATCGCCGTAATTGTCAGCTGATCGTCCCTGGCTGTCGCGGTCGCGAGACGAACCGGTAGCCACGCGGCCATTTTCTTCCTGAGCGGCTCGATCGCGAACGATTTGGAAGTCGCGATGAGCTTCCAGCGGGCAGTCAAATACTCGGTCAATTCAGCATGAATCGCGCCAGAAGCTTGTTCTTTGGCTTCGAGAGCATCCGGGATAACAATGGTAAGGCCATTGGTTGGGTCGGCTTTCAGCGTCACAGGAACTGTGACGAATATGTTTTTATAAGTTTTCCCGTTTGTCTCAATCTGATCGAAATTGAACGTTAAGCTGATCACATCGTCCTGGAATGTCACCTCGACCGGTTTCTCGGCTGAAAAACGCATAACAACTTCGTCAGGCGATCCAATCAGATCTTCGGGTATTTCATATTCACCATGGGCTTTGACCAATGCGGTCAGTATTTCCATGTCGGATAACGTGAGGCCGGCCATATAGACTTTGGTCAGGTCTTTGACATAGTCAGGTCTGATTCTTATCGCCGCGGCCTGATTTCCAGAGGGATTAAGCTGCAGACCTTGATGCTGGTCATTGCTTGGAACATAGACATAAGCTGTTTGGTTGGTCGAATAGAATTTCATGGCATGCGGAAGTAGTCCGCTTCCAGTTGTCGCCTTATAGATCCAATCTTTCCACATGGTCGTGACCTTTTGAACCATACCCACGGTTTTTGAGTCCAAAAGATCATTTATTGTAGTTACGGCGCGCTCTGAAATTTCGCGTTCATTTTTGGGAATTTGATTAGCCAATTCCTCTTGAGCTTTACGGTAACCAATTCTTGTCTTTAACCGGCGGAAGAGTCCTTCCGCCCAGACATCAAGATTATTTACAGTCAGCTTCGTGGCCGCGTTCGTCGATGCCCCATAAGACTTAAGCCCGGAGTCATCGAGAAAGAAACACTTATTAGACGACGTGTGGGTAAGGGCAACAGCGTCAGTCCGGACGAAAACCCGCGCGGGACCAGCGATTTGAGCGTCGATGTCACTGTGAATAATTGTATTCGCGTTAAGACAAAACCCCAGTCCCGACTTACCCGTGCGCCATGGATTTACCAGCGCATTGCCCTTAGCGTTAATTAATGTGGAAATATCGGCGCCTCCAATACTCGTATTCACCTGCTGCGTCGTATTGATAGGTAACGTTGTAAGTTTATTCAAAAACTGGCCAGAGATCGCCAACTCAAGATTTGGCGGAGAGTCGGTTTGCGCCTGGAGGCATACCGGCGTAATGGACAAAAGACCAAGCGTTATCGCTTTAGCCACTAAGGCCCGGTGTTTGGATGCGTTAGCTGATGAGTTCATATTTATAGTCTCCTTTTTTCCTTAACTTTGTTACATGCCGTCTTAATCTCGCGAAATCGACTTCAGGCCTCGGTGTGTAAATGGAGTCATGTCCGTTCCATCAAGAGATTTGGACGCTGCCTCGGGCTTTAAGAGGACCCGGCCGTTGCAGGAGTCAGCATCTACACATGCCTTCACAGTCTTTCGACCGAACTCCAGAAGATCACGGGGGTTTACGGTACTGCGCTTGAAGGTGTCAAACCCCTCGCGACTCCCCTCGATTTTTACGTCATACCACCAGTTCAACTCCAGAAGGCGGCGATTTACATCGATCAGGAAGATGTTTTTCAAAAATCTGTTTACGAGACGCGGCGCGAAATTGCCGCCGATACCAACCGTAAGTAACTCAGGATCCGCGAGTTTAAAGTCCTGAACAACGGCCTGCATGACAAGCCCACCCTGGTAACGCCTGCTCGCTGGCGGGGGGATGTCAAGAAACGCCGAAGGATTCGGTTCTGCGATTGCAGGGAAATAAGTTGGCTCGGAAACTGAGGCGCGTACGGCGAACATAAGATCCGCGGCTGTTTTCACAAGCCGAATATCGCAAAGACGTCGTTCTTCGGGAACTTTTTGAAGATATGCGGCACCCGCCTCATTGGTAAAATAGGTACAGGCTTTTCCGAGGCGGTTTCCAGTCGCTATATCAAACACATCGAGCGTATCAAAGTTGAGTCGTTTTGAATTTGCCGGACGCAAGGTACCAGGAACTGTGTCGCGAACCACCTCGTCATTGGAAGCGATAATCGCAAATGGATGGGCTGTTGGGACGCAGGTGCCATTATTGGTAATCTTAAGGAGAAACGAGTCCAGGACCCGGATGTCTTTTTCGACGTTGATGCCAGCGAACATCTTAATGATTTTAGCGTTGTCATCTTCGCCGAGCAGCGCCGGATTGAAAGTGGTGATCTCTCTTGTCGCTGCTTGTACTGACTGAGCGCTAAGACCATGACAGGCAAAGTATGCCGTTAATACGGAACCTGAGCTGCTGCCGGTAAAGATCGTTGTTCCGATTTTTTCGGGGTCAAGTTTCGGATACAGTTGATCTAATACTCCGACATCAAAACTAAGAAGACTGCCTTTCATCTCAAATGCCACTAGAATGTCTTGTTTAGCGTCCTGGGCAAAAAGACCCTCAGCCGGTAAAGCTAATACGGCAGCTAAGGCAATAATTTTAAAGAAATGGCGCATGGCAAACCCCCATTATCATTAGAACATCATACACGCATAGTAATTTATGAGAAGATTATAACAATCTATCATGAAGATGTAAATATTATTAACAAAATATTATTATAATAAGTTTTAACTCGTTGAAATGAGCGCTGAAATGTATGAGGAAGGAGCCCCTCAGTGATGATGCTTATGCGCTGTCTTCTCGAGGTAGTAGTCGTAATTACCCTCGTAGATCCGCATTTCGCCGTGATCAATCTCGAACACCCGGTTAACGATACTTTTGAGGAAGTAGCGGTCGTGACTTACGATCATGACCGTTCCCTCAAATTCTTTAAGAGCGTTTAAAAGCGTCTCACGGCTGTCGATATCAAGGTGGTTTGTCGGTTCATCGAGTACCAGGAAGTTCACAGGAGTGGCGAGGATACAGGCCAGCATAACGCGGCTTTTCTCGCCGCCGGAAAGCATCCTGATTTTCTTCTCGATGTCGTCGCCTGAGAACATAAATGTCCCAAGAAGATTCCTGAGATACCCAATTGATGCGGCCGGAAGACGGTTGCTGACTTCATCCCAGACGGTGTTCTCAGGGCTCAGAAGATCACAGGAATACTGGGAGAAGTAGCCCATATTTACGCTGGCGCCGAGCGTTGCCTTGCCCGAAGTTTCCTTTACATCGCCCGTAACACATTTCAAAAGAGTACTTTTTCCGGCGCCGTTAACACCGGTTATGGCAATTTTGTTCTGTCGCATGACCATTCCGGAAATGCCGCTAAAGACTTTTTTAACGCCACCTTCAGGCAACGGGTATTCCTTCGCCACGGACTCGAGTTTTACAACATCGTTGCCGCTCCGTGGAGCGGGCGCAAAGTCAAACGAGAGTTTTTTGGTCTCAGGTGGCATGTCAAGACGCTCGATCTTGTCGAGTTTTTTGACCCGGGACTGAACCTGGGCGGCATGGGACGCGCGGGCCGCGAATTTCGCGATGAAGTCCTCTTCCTTGGCGAGCTGATCCTGCTGCCGTTTGAACGCGGCGATCTGCTGCTCGCGGCGGATCTCGCGATCTTTCACGTAAAAGTCATAGTTTCCGCTGTAGGTCGTGATTTGCTTATTAGCGATCTCAACCGTACGGCCACAAATCCGGTTCATAAATTCCCGGTCGTGACTTGTCATAACAACCGCGCCCTTAAATCCCTTCAGCCATTCCTCGAGCCAAATGATCGCCTCAATATCCAGGTGGTTTGTGGGCTCATCTATCAACAGGACATCTGGATTCAAAAGAAGAATCTGACCGAGAGCGATACGCATCTTCCAGCCACCCGAGAAACTCTCGACCGGGTGATTATAGGTGTCCGGGCCGATACCGAGACCAGTTAAAATAGCCTGTGCCCTGGATTCAAGATCGTAACCACCGCGACTCTGGAATTCCATCTGAAGCTCACCAAAGCGCTCCATGAACTTCATCATCTCATCATCTTCCATGGGCTCCTCGCCAAAGCGACCCATGCGTTCTTCCATTTTTGCCAGCTCAAGACCGATTTCTGAGACCTTACCAGCACCTGCCATACACTCCGCCAGCGCGCTGCGGCCGGCCATCTCGCCAATATTCTGATCAAAGTAACCGACCAAAACACCGGGATCAACCGTGACGGTCCCGTCATCTAGATGCTCATCCCCCACGATCACTTTAAAGATCGTCGACTTACCCGCGCCGTTTGGGCCAACCAGTCCGATTTTATCGCCTTGGCGAACAAGAAAGCTCGCTCCTTGATAAAGAACCCGGTCTCCATAGCGCTTGGTCGCGTTGCTTACATTGATCATGAGCGTCCTCTGTGAACTTGGGGTCAAAACGACCTGAAACTGAATAAAAAGAGGGCTCAATGTACACGAACACCCATGAATTTCAAAGCCCGCTCTACGGCGGGCTATGAAATATGAAATCTAATTAGTTATTAGATAGTTACAGAATTAGGCCGCGATTGAACTCCGGCTTAACGCCATCTCAACTTGCCCTGACTGACGACGAATCTGATCCAGGTGCTCGGCCGCGAAAATACGATCATTGATGTCAATCAGGCGGATCGCGCCACTATTGGCGAGGTTTCTGACCCGCCCTAGAATACGCATTTCAGCCAACCGGTACCGTCCTTCATCAATGCCCGAAACCTGTTCAATATCTTCCATCCAGCTTTGGGAAAGCTCTGCGGGCGCTTTCGCAAGCAGAAGTTCCCTGATGTGGTCCGGCGAACCGATCAGGAAGGTCAGGAGATCCTCTCGCTCAAGTCCCATGACGATCTCAATCAGATGACCATCTTTGATGTAAGGAAGCATCTCAACAGTGACCAATTTCAATTTGATGGCGCGCGACGCCTCAGGATTCGTCGTGACCAGGTCAGCCATAAGCGCTCGCTGTTCGTTCAGAGACGACTTCTCCAGCAGATCAATAATAATATCGCTTGATCGCAACTGTTCAGTATCGAATTCGGTGCGGGAGAGAACCTTTTTGTGAAGTGCCTTGGCGACGTTAGCGAGATACTCTTTAGGAATAGCGTTAGCCTTACAGAGCTCTCGCATGAGAGCCACCTTGGATTCTCCCTCGTACATATCAAAGACAGACCGCCGGCGATTATGATCGAGCTGCGTCAGAACAACACTCTGCACATGAGGTTTTTCCTCAGATACGAGTGCGAATATCTGGGTCGCGTCAAGGTTTTGGAGAAAATCAAATTGCTCAGCCCGCTTACGGGACATCACCCTTATCTCACTTGAGGTGACTTTGGTCTTTAACCCGTTCAGCAGATCAAGCGTCTGCTCGTCGGTGAACGCGAACGTTGACTTGTAATAAAACTCACTCAGATCATGCAAGTCTCTCTGAAGATTAGGATCATTCATCATGTCAAAAATAATCATCGGCCCAAAAAGGTTAACGTACCGCGATGTCTGCTCCACACCTTCTTCCTGAAGCATGCGTGTAAAGGTATCCCGAGCGACTTTAGGGTTATCAGTGAAAGCCTTTAAAAGATCCTCACGCAAAAACTCAATTTTCATTTTGATTGATAATGATTCTCTTGATGTAGGCACGGACTGAGACTGCTGCGATTGCATCGCGCCACCCTGACTCTGATGAGACTCGCCGCCCTGAGACGTCCCGAATCCGGCTGCTGAACCACGGGCATAGTTTCCCGCGGGCATCGCCTCCATCATCATGCGGGCATCCTTGGACGCGGACGCGAATTTCATTATCATGGCGACAATGATTCCCGCCAGAACAAGAAATCCGGCAATATATGCCATGTATTCGTTATTCTCACCGCCCTGCTTCTTCTCAGACGCGTTGATCTCCGCTGATTTCTCCGAGGAGAGGGCTGAATTGGAAATTGCCTTCTCTGAGGCGGACGACTTCTCTTTACTCGTCATGTTTGAGTTTTCTTTGGACTCTTTGGACTCGCTGCGCTCAGTAGCGCTCAACTCCTTTGAGTTTTGGCTGCTGCGATCTGTCGAATTTTGACTTGTGTTGGTAATAATTTCCTTGGTACTCGCGAGGTCACGGAAGATCTGCAACGTTTGGCGCAGGCGATCTAGTCCCCACGGATCCTGCGCTGATTTCGAAGCATGGCTCTCGGGGAAATCCACGACCGAAACATTAACATTGATCGGGAACGCGAACCTCGTCTTCGCTTTGATCAGATTATAGATCTTCGAGCGATTGGCCTCTGGAAGTTTTTCGTCAATACTCAAATCAATATCAATATTTTCAATCCGAAGAATCCCACGACCGCCACGCTCACGGGTCAGCTCGCGCTCAGGAACTCCGCGAGCCTCATCGGGAGACACTAGTTTGCCATCCACTCCGACGTTTGCCAGTACACATTCCTGAGGACAGTAGCTGTCAATCGTCTGCTGCACAGCGGCGTGGATACGCTGCTGGAGATTCATTTTGAGGCGGTCCTCGACCTCAGCCGACACACCGATCTGAGGAAACGCCACCGAGCTCCATCGGACTGTGGCCGCGGGAGATAAAGTTCTTACGGAGTTTGAAATAAGCCTGCCAAGACGCTCCTGATCCGCGGCTGTGACCCGGTCATCCACCTGGACATCGACTGTCAATTTCGAAACGCTGGCCTTGATACCGCTATCACCGGCGACACTCTCAAATCCTAATTCCTCGGATTCGCTGGCCGCCTCGCCAACCACAACGTCAACGTTAATGAGCTCACAGGCGTCCCCGCAATATTTTTGAAGTACAGCGGCAACCTTGTTTTTCGCGAGTTCCGTCGCTTCCTGCTCAACTTTGAACGCCTGCCCTGACGCGGCATACGCGGTCGTCACCGGCAAGGCGACCAGCGGGAAAGAGATTATCAATGCGCCTAAAAACAAGTTCACGTTCACTCCTGATGCTTTTGGACATTTAAGGCATCGGAGAGAACGTGGAATACTTAACGGGGCAAAATTTGCCTGGCCGGGATCGGCCTGGATGGCAAAAACTATTTAAGGGAGGTCTCAATTTCTTTGGTTAAAGCCTCAACCGTATGGGCGCCCATATAGCGGCGGCCATTGATCAGAAGATAGGGAGTACCGCTTACGCCAACGCGTTCGCCCTCCTGACGTCCTTTCTCAACCATGGTTTTGCCTTTTGTGCCATCGAAGCAAGTCTTGAACTTGGACTCATCCAGCTTTAATTCCTTGGCAAGCTTAGCAGGTGAGTCCTTATCGAGCGTCGCCTGACCATCGAAAGCCTTATAATGGTATTCCCAATATTTGCCCTGCTCTTCGGCGCAGTGACTACCCTCAGCCACAAGTTTACTGATTCCGGACGGATTGATCGGGAAATCCAAATATACGAATTTGACCTTGTCTTTGAACTTCTCGGTGACTTTTTTGATGCTTTCCGACGCTACTTTACAATGAGGACACTGAAAATCAGCAAACTCAAGGAGAGTTACCTTGGCGCCGTCTTTACCTTTGGATGGAAATCCATCCGCGTTAACAGTAACGATGGGAGATTCGGGCTTAGGGAGGCTCAACGTGAATTTTTTGTCTTTTTTGATCTTCTCAATCAGATCATCACGTTTCTTCTTCATCTCTTCTTGTTTTACGATTTTGACTATTTCGCCTTTGATCTGATCAAACTGATAGTTGGGCGGAATGCGTGTTTTGTTTGCCTCAAACCAGGTCTTTACTGCTTTATCGGAAGGCTCTTTGACATCAAGAAGTTTCTTCTCGATCTCATCACGGGGCTTATTCTGCTTTTTGGCTTCCTCAGTGACATGAATATCAAAAATCATATTGTCAACGGCCGCACGGGTTTGCTCATAGCTCTGCATCGAGATCTCAAACATCTGCTGCTGCTGCGCGGGCGTTAAATCTTTCTCGGTATATGACTTGCCACCCATAGTAAATAACCCATCGGCCAGCGCGGGACCCGCGATCATGAACGCGCTCGTAAGCAAAATTCGAATACTTCTCATGTTGATATCCTCCAAAGCTGTTACCGTTTCAAGGTAACTCGCCCGGGAAAACGACGCAACAAATTACAGACTTTGTGTGCCATTTACGGTGGCACTGACCTCAGATGAGGGCGCTACCGCGCCAGCCTTAACGTCGACCATGCCAGTGGTTGAGAATTGGACAGGCCGCATCATAAAGTTATCAAACATCTCACGGACAATTTTCCATGCGCCTTCGGCGTCTTTACGAAGATAGATCATTTTCCGGCCATCTGACCGAAAACGGCTATCACCGGAGAAATCCTGATTCATCATCGCCAGGGCGTATTTGGGATGAGTCAATACTCTAAGATTGGACATTTTGACGGAGATTGTTTTGTAGGAGGCGAATACAGCCCTTTTATAGGACTCATAGGCGCCCTTACTTTTACCGGCGTTGTTAAAATCAGTGGCGTAAAAACTGATATAACGGGTGACGTCACGACTTGCCCACGCGTCAACCCAGCTAATCGAGGCTTTAGTAGCCCCCTGGACATCCTCGGGACGGTTAACCTCGGCTGCGTCACGCGCGATGACTACAACTCCATGGTTGGGCTGAAGCCACTGCGTCAAACTGGTAATTTCGGAATTTTGGAACGCCACACAACCCTCAGTCACGCGCACGTCCTCAATCTTGCGATCTCCGACACCGTGCAGCCAGATTCCATAACCTGTTTTTCCGGAAACCTGATCCATGGGGTTTGGAAAGTTTAGAGGAATCGCAAGAGGACCGTATTTATTTGGAGCTAATTGTTTTGCGGGAATAGTGCCCTGTGTAAAGTAAATACCCTCTGGCGTCTTGTTGTCGCCCTGGCGCTCCTTGTCACCATCGACTTTTCCTGTAGCGATTTTAAAGGTTCGCAGGACTCGCGCCGTAGAAGCGTCCTCAGGCAATGTACGGAGATCCGCCTTGCTGTGAGTCTTATCCACAGTAAGCATGATCATTTCCTCAACTTTTTCAGGCGAGGATTCGTTGGCGACCGCAAGCAACGGGCTAGCGATGCCCGATAGCAAGATGGGAAAGTATAGATATTCAAATCGTGCCTTACGCAACACGTTGTTTAACTCCCAGGACATGAGATCGCATTAGTCTTAAGGTATCTTTTAATTGTGACGTATTTCAATTTTAATAACAAGCGTCTGCTTGTAACTATCGCTGCTAACTACCCGCATTTGCCAAGAAATTGAAGCAAGACTGGGGATATAACCAGATTTTAGTCCTTGAAGGGCTCCAATGCCTTTATAATCTCAGCAAAATCCTCAGGCAATGTAGCCTCAAACTGTGTCCACTGTTTAGTCAAAGGATGACTGAACCCAAGCACCCAGGCATGAAGCATCTGCCGACCCACACCAGCGATCTTCGCCTCCAGTTCAGCTGGAAACACTCCCCGCCCGACACAAAGGGGTGCTTTGCCGTACACCTGATCACCAACGATAGGCGAACCGAGGTCCCGGGCATGGATTCGGATCTGGTGGGTACGCCCCGTATGGAGTTTTAAGCTTACGAGCGAGAGCAAGCCTTTGTACTGGGACTCCCGCTTAAAAACAGTTCTGGAGAAACGAAAGCCTTGAAGCTCCACATCGCCAGAGACGCCTTCACGTTGCTTGCGATGCTCATATTGAGCAATGTCCATAGACGCAAAGCGAGTCCGTTCTCTCGGATCCCGGTGCAGATAACTATCCCGAACCCAGTCCCCTTCAGGAAAGGGACCATTCATCAAGGCGATATACTGCCTAAAATTAGTCTTATCATGAAATTGTTTTGAAAGATCCGCATGCGCCATGTCTGATTTAGCGACGACCATCACGCCGGTCGTGTCTTTATCCAGACGATGCACGATACCCGGCCTAAGCGAGCTTTCGTCCTCATCATCATCAACAGCGCGGCCTTGTCCGAGCTTCCTACAGTGATGCAGGAGCCCGTGTACCAAAGTTGGTCCGGTCTCCCCGGCTCCTGGATGCACGGAGACGCCGGCCCGCTTATTCACGACAATGACATGATCATCCTCAAACAAAATATCCAGATCCATCGCGACAGGCTCAAGAAATGTGCGCGCCTGGGGAAGATCCTTGTAGCGGATAACGTCCCCTTCCCGAACCAGTTGCTTAACCTCTCCTGGCGTCCCGTTAACAAAAACGAGCCCTTGCTCAATCATGTCACGCACTTTGTTCCGCGAGACTCCGGAGAGTGCGCGGCTGAGGACCAGGTCCAAACGAAGGCGCCCCTCGTCGAGGGGCGCTACCGTGATTTCATGTTCTGTAGATGCCATTATTTTTGTCCAGCTTGCCACGCCTCAAGTCGCGCGGCGTAGGCCGTCACTATTCGTTCGAGGTTTGGAACATTGAGATAGCGCAAGTAACTGCGCATAAATCCCTTGACGTAAACCACTTGCGGCAAGGAATCGAACCGGTTGTTCTCCATTCCGCGAATATACTCAAGCAGTATTTTCGTCCGCTCCTGCATTTCCACCTGGCTGACCCCCGCCAACTCCCTCAGAGCTATTAGGATAGAGCCGTCAGCGACGTCACCCTCGTCCATCATGACCAAAAATTTATCCTGTAATCCTCGGTCGTTACTTCCGGCAGCCTGGGTTTTGATGATCTTAAGGGTGCTCCGGCTGGTTTGGATAATCTCGCTGGCAGCGTTCCCGGGAATTGGCTTCCACATATCAGCCTCGGCCGTCCACTCACTGGCCTCTGCCTTACCTGAGGCACCGAGCAACTTACGGTCGTAGGCCGCCCTTTGAATGTCGTCATTCAATACATTGAAGGCCTGATCAATCTCCGCAATCTGGCGGGATAAATCACCGGCTCCAGTCATCCCATAGAGGCCATCACGGCCATTGGAGTATAAATTTTTCAGCCGCAGATAAGATTCCCGAATCATAATTCGAGTCGCAGAGGGCTCCACGTTCAGCACGTTATAGTGTGTAGAGATCGGAAACGACGGCGATACACCGGAACCGGAAGCCACCGTGTTTATGTCACAATTCTCGATATTCATGCTTGAAAACCTCCATGTCGCTTGTCTTTTGGATCAGAAAGCTAAGTTAAAATACTTCAGGGAGCTACGACCGGCATAGCACCCCTGATCAATCCGGAACTACCAACACCGCTACCAGTGATGCTCACCCCGCAATGCCGGAGTAAATTATTGGTCGCATCACTAAGTCTCCTGACTATAATCGACTGCGGAAAATCAATCAGAAGCAAACGCTTATTACGCAGGCTCTTCCACGCGGTCTCATCATAGTTCAAGTATCCAAGATAAGCAGCCGAAAAACCAAAATATCTCTGTGCCGCCATTTCCATGGCTTTGCCGATGTCTATATCCGCCTGAGACCTGGTTTGGTTGATGACAATTCCCAGAAGTCGCCCCGAAAGGGCCGATGCCATAGGCCCCACGGTTCCGGGGTTTGCCTGAAACAGATAACGCAGCTTCTCGGTATAGCTTCGGCCAGGGGAGCCTGGGATCTCCTGATTAAGGGCGGTGAGGATGGCCTCCCCCTCCTCCATCCGGCCTAACCTGTGCGCCGCATGACGCAATGTCCTCATAAGACAGGCACGCATAAATAGGTAAGCGTTCTCAACGGAGGTAGGCTCTGGCAGAGCAGTAATGACACCCGCGTGCGCGCAGCAAAACAGGTCAATTGTATGCCTGCTCGTTCCCGCGCCCAAATCCAGAATCACAACCTGATATCCGATATCACCCAACGATGTTATGCCGCTCCAAAGCCGGCCAAAACCATCGCTCGAAAGACTATCCGAGATCGTCCACGCCTCATCACGCTGCGAAGATGCGATAGCGAGGCCCGGCACGCTGGTCGGCGTCAAAACACCCGGCAAATCAGCTTTCCCCGCGACGAGCCAATCCCCAAGACTCGCGGGGACTGACGACATTCCAAAATATGTATGTAAATTAGCTCCGCCACAGTCCAGATCGAGCGCGGCCACATTAAGACCAAGCCGGGCTAAGCGCGCAGCCAGATTCGCGGCTATTAGACTCTTGCCGACCCCCCCTTTGCCGCCTCCGACGGCGATGATCAATGGGCGGGACACCGATGGGGCCACACACTGCGCTGGCAAACCAAGGCTCCAGCCCCGATGGCGAAGTGTCATCATTGGAGTTGGCAGTTCTAATGGTACGCGGGCGAATACTCCCGGCTTAGGCGCGTTATGATCGATATTCATTGAAGCGCCAGCCGCATATCGTGAGTTAAGCATATGATCCAGTTCCTTCCCGAGTCCGCGACCCCAAGGTGACCTGACGGGGCACCCCCAACGTCAGACTACAAACCGCTGTCATCAGGCCTATTTTTGAGACCATCAGGACAGACTACCATTTCCGCGAAACTGCTGACAACTTTTGCGCAAAATTCCGGAAGAATATTTTTTAACAAAATTGGAGAGCGTCCTCTGGGATATATTTCGAGGATTTAAACAAACCAAGGCCTACTTTACTGGCAAAACAAGGGCTAACAGCAACGCTGCGCCCAAGACGACATAGAGACCTACGCCCCTCGCAATGAGCCAGTACAATGTGCTTTTGCGCATCGCGGCCCACGCGACAATTACCCCGTGTGCGATGAAGGCGAATACCATCATAAGATCTAGCCTGGCCATGCGCTTCAAAAACATGCCATCACTCAACACCCATTGCTTATCGGGTGGCATCAGACCCTTAACCTTTGGAAGCATCTGCAAGAGCAGCGGATCGCCGGACCACTGAAACCAACCCATTGTCACGGCGAAAACTCCCGCCATGACCACCGGCTGAAACTTGAACAGCCGGTCGTCTTTCATTCTGACACTGATCAACCCCATGGCAAGAATCAGTCCTAGAGAGATCCATGTGGTCTTATCCACCTCTCCGTAGTGCTGCCAACTCCATGCAGCCTCAAACAGCGCGAAAATAATCGCTGCGATTATCGCCGTACGCATACCGGCAAAGATATCCACTATGGCAAATACGATCAGCGGCAGGAGCCCCTGGAGAGCGAAATCAAATGTCATCGTGAAATCTCCTCATGGTATCAAAATCTTGACACATTTATTCCGGGAATGACACGGCATAAAATATATAAGAGTGATAATTTATAGTGGTGAAATACGTTTACGCCCGGATCCCCCGCGCATTCGCGTTTTGAGAGGATGTTTTTATGGTCCCAGATGCCGTCATCAATCAACTTAAAGCCCAAAAAACCGAGTATGACCTCATTGTCATCGGAAGCGGACCGGCGGGCATTCAGGCCGCGGTTCAGGCCGCCAAGTTGAAAAAATCCGTTTGTATCATCGAGAAAATGCCGGATCAACTTGGAGGCGCCTGGATTCACACGGGCACTCTCCCCTCTAAAACCATCAGGGAAAGCCTGGAGGCTATTCATGCCATCAGACATCACGTTGGACACGGTTGGGTAGAGCGCATCGTCGAGGACCTCAGCACCTCGAAACTCTACCGACGTGCACAAAAAGTATCGAACGACGAGGAGTCCCTCGTCCGCCGCTACACAAAGAAAAATAATATTGAGATATGTGGCGGTCTCGCGGCTTTTATTGACCAAAACACACTGCGAATCACGCCCGCACAAGGCCCCGCATACGAGCTCCGCGGGACTAACTTCGTTATCGCGACGGGATCCAGGCCAAGACGCCCGGATAACATTCCGTTTGATGGTTGGCGCGTCGTGGACAGCGATGAAATCCTCAAACTCGAGTCGGTTCCACGACATATGATTATCTACGGAGCGGGAGTCATCGGCTGCGAATACGCATGTATCTTCGGGGCACTTGGGGTTGATACAATTCTCGTAGACTCAAGAGACCGTCTTCTCGCTATGTCTGACGCCGAGGTCGTGAAATCCCTTGAGAACGCGATGACAGACATCGGCATCAAAATAAAATTTAAACAGGACCTGAAGACAATCACCCCAAAAGGCCCAAGAGTCTCAGTTCAACTTACCGATGAGACCATCGAGACGGACGTCCTGTTTTTTGCTGCCGGCCGGATCTCAAACTCAGAGAATATGGGCCTTGAAAAAATCGGCGTCAAGGTCAATGACCGCGGTGTCATTTCCGTCAATGACGCGTTTCAAACCTCAATTCCACACATATACGCGGCCGGCGACGTGATCGGCCCGCCCGCCCTCGCCGCGACATCCGCGCAGCAAGGACGCTTTTGCGCCCTTCACGCGTTCGCAACCATCAAAAGTGAGTTTCCCAAACACTTCCCGATCGGCGTTTACACCATTCCGGAATTGTCGAGTGTTGGCCCGACCGAGGAACAACTTAAAGAATCAGGCATGGATTTCGTCGTGGGGCGCGCGGGTTACAGTGAGATAGCCCGCGGCTACATTAAAGGTGACAGTCACGGCATGCTGAAATTACTTGTGGAGCGTAAAACTCACAAAATTCTTGGAATTCATATCGTGGGTGAAGGGGCAGCGAATCTCGTTCATATTGGCCTGGCTTTCATGCTTAAAGACGGTGTCGCAAATGACCTCATCAACATGATTTTCAACTACCCGACACTTGCCGAGGCGTACCGGATCGCGGCATTTAACGCCCTTAATAAAATTTATCCGGATGGTCGAATTTTGCCAGCGCCTCAGACCTGAAAAATAATCTCAATTAATCCGCTGATACATGTCCTGAGGAAAACGCTCGCTGTATTCAGCCACGCCAGCCCGCATCTGATCAAACGTTTTGGCCTTCATCGTGACTTTCCAGAAACTATGTCCAAACATAAACCACTTTGATCCCGTAGCGGCGTAAAAACGAAGCTTCTGAATACCGTATTCCTCAACGCCATCACCCTCGCCAAAGTACCTCTCAACGAGATCAATCAAATTAAGAAACGCCCGATGATACTCACGCCCCTCCTCAGAAGGAGTCCGCGGCGCCCGCTCACCCTCCCTGCCAGGTGGAGCGTTTTCAATGCCCATATCCTCGGCGATTTGCCACAAAATCCATGGTCTCGCGGTCGCGGCGCGGGCGATCATGGCCCCGGCGCAGCCATAGTCTCTAACAATCCTCATCGCGTCTTCGGAAGTTTGAATGTCACCATTGGCGACAACGGGTATTTTTCTTGCGAGGGCGACCTCACCAACCACATCCCAGTTTGCCGGCCCCTCATGTTTCGCTGCCCGGGGCCGCGCGTGAATTGTAAGCCAATCAGCGCCAGCGTCCTCAAGGGCCGCGGTAAAATGAAGCAAGTAGTTTTTATCAACATCTTTGTCGGCGCCGCCCCGCAGCTTGACGCTGACCGGACGATCAGTGTGCCGTTTCGCCATGCGCACGACATCGGCCGCGTAAGCGGCGTCACCCATCAACCGCACACCCCAGTTATGCCGAAGCACATGAGACTGGGGGCATCCCATATTAATATCAAAACCCCAAGGCGAAAGAGGCGTTAGTTTTTTGATGCTTGGCCCAATAAACTGCTCTTCATTTCCGAGCAACTGAGGCACAAAAAAACGCTCGCCCTCTGAGACACGAAGCTCCCTCGTCAAGTGAAGGCGCTCGCTAGGAAGCTTTCTTGTTGAGAGCATCTCCGTAAACCGGATCGCCTCGACCGCCTCGGGTGTATATGAGCGCATCAACTCACGAAACGCTACGTGACTGATTCCAACCATCGGAGCGATCATAAACGGGAAATTAACATTAAGACGGCGCATGCCGAACTACCCCCAGAACGTTGATTCAACCAGCATGCGGCTTTTCGCTCAAAAATACCCAATAATCCATTCAATTCACTCGCTTTACGATAATGACGGCAAAAACAACTCCCTGAAGTTTCACCCGCACAGAGCAAGGTGATACAATTAAAAAGCAATTTAAACAAAGCCTTAGGACGAAAGAATTATGTCATCCGAACCAGAAGAACAGAAAATATCGGCGATCATGACGCCCTTAAAGGACTTTATTAAGGATTCCACTAAGGTCTCAGACCTGTTCGGCGACAAACGTTTTAATGAGCGGGGCGTCATGTTTGTCGTTGACGCCTCCGGAAAACTATTGGGCGCCCTTCGCGAACGACGTATTGTCGCTTGCCGCCACTTAATTAAAGTGGGCCGCGAAAACTTGCCAAAGTCATACCTCGATTTACTCGACACAATCAAAAACAATGCCTTTCGCTGTTTTGTAGCCGCCGAGCTCGTTAGCCTTGTCGATCAATTATTAAGAGACGAGTGTTCAGCGTGAGAACCACTTTATTTCCATACATTTTTTGCGCCACACTGACTGTTTTCCTTACCGTCCTTTGCGGCACCCCTGCAAACGCCTTGCCCATTGGTTTTGGTTATAACCAGGGTGACATTGAATTCATGGAGTTAAAATCCGCGAATTTTACGGTCTACCACGACAAAAGAACGCCTGAGGACGCAAAGCTGGCCCTCCGCTCCCTTGAGGCGGCGCGTCCGAATCTTGAGCGGTGGTTTCAGGTCTCTCGCTCAAGCCCATTGATTGTCAACATGTCAGCGGCAAGCGACAATGCGTCGTTCGCGAACTTTATCACTGATTCTATCGAACTTCAGACCCTCGGACAGGGAGGACGGGATCTCGCATGGCACGAGTACACCCACTCGATGATGTACCGGCACCTGGACAACTGGTTCGGTCCTGCGGGAGCGATTTTACATTTGCCGTGGATGGAAGCTTGGTTTCTTGAGGGACTCGCGGAAGCCCTGAGTGTCTCCGTTGGATCCGATGAACAGGCAGGCATAGAGCGGTATCAGGCGCTTACCGGCAACTGGCCGACCTGGGATCATATCCATAGCTTATACACAAGCGGACCATTTAACTTTCAAGGCTACGCGACAAGTGGTGGATTTGTGGCCTGGCTGCTGAGATTTAACGACGCCGAGAAACTCCCCGCGATGCTTAAGGAGTTTAAATCGAAATCTATGCCATGGTATTGGCCATGGGCGTTCACGCCGTTCAATGGTTTTTGGCCAATGGAGGCCGCGCTGAAGTCCATGACCGCCAAATCAGGCCGCGAACTGTATGAGCAGTATAAAATTGACTCCGCCGCATTCTGGAAAAAGCAGGTCACAACGCCAATTCTATCAATCAACATCCCCGCGAAAGACCTCACTGATTCCCCATTAACCTGGACGGTTCACGATGGAAAACTGGCGAAAGCAACTCCGCCAGAAGACTCCGCCAGTGCGCAATTCGCCGATTCGTCCACCGGCAAAGCCTGGGTCGAAGAGTACTATCCCAAAGCCAATCAACGCCGCTACCGGGTCGTCCTCGCAGAAAAAGGAAAAAAGCATCGATCAATCAATCGGGGCAGCATCTGGACAGATGGACCATGGCTTACGGCTAAGGATGCCTGGTGGCTTGAGACGACGTTTGAGACAGCGCAACTCTGTCACGCTCCGCGGGATACATTTAGGAAAACCAATGTCGTCTGCGTAATCACCTCGACCGTGCCCACGCATTTGCGCCTACTTGGCCAGCTTAAAGACACGAATGGACAATACACGACCACTATCTGGCTTGCCAGAGACCACGAAACTCTGAAAGGAGACATCCATGAAATCCTCGAGGTCATTCTCTCATCAGGTGCCCAGAGAGTTTACAAGTCTCCGGTTGGAGGACGCCCCCTCAGCGTGGCATCGACACCGAATGGACGCTGGTTGCTTGCTGGAAGCAAATCATGGCGGCACGTGATTAAACTCGGTAAAAACGACCAGTGTGAGGGAATCGTTGAGATCGCCGACTTTCCAGTCCGGCTGGTTGACTCGTCAGGTGACTTGCCCCACGTCGTACTCTACACCAAAGACGGCTACACGGCGGTTCCTTTGCCGGCGAAAGATTTTCCCTTGAAACCATGTCGCCAAATGTCTGAAAGATCATCTCCACTTCTCGCCGCGACACGCTCCGCAAAACTGCTTTCTTTTAATGAGGCAATACAGGCATCAAACACTTGGACAGACTCCGACACGTCACTCCCAAACGCAAAGGCCACCGACAATAAACCCATGCCAACTGAAGCCCTGCAGACGACAGCAAATTATACTGAGACATCTGCTGAAAAATCTGCTGAGCAAAATGCTGACGAGCCCGTCTCAAAGCCCACAACCTGGAGAGGTCGCCCGATTTTCGCGTTCCCGTGGATTGGCGCAGACGACGCCATGGGTCCCCAGATCGGGATTATCTCAGTTCCATTGATGGATCAAATGCAAAACGAGACTCTCCGCGCGACCGTTCTGGTCGGAACCGTCAGTCACTTCCCCTATCAGGATCTCACCATCACAACCAATCGCTTCACGCCAACCTGGTCTTTGACAGGTTTTCGCGCGCAGACATACAACGGTCGCTACCGGGACTCATCCACCAACCAGATTCTCAACAAATATATGGAAGAGTCAGGCGCGCATATAGACGGTTCACTAAGCCAATACTGGTCTCGTCGCTCCATAGACTGGAACTGGGGCATTAAAACATCTCACTTGAAACCCTACATCGGTCCATCAAGACGCCATGGCCACCTGAACGAGCCCTATGCCAACATAACGGTTTCCGTGAATAACGGTCACAAACTCTACGCGAGCACATCACTAAAAGGACGGGTCGCGCCTCCGTCGATGAACAAAGAATTCCAGTATGATGTTCTCGGCGCGGGCGTCCTTGGGGGCGCAAAAATTGGCAGCGGAAAGGTTGAACTCGGCCTCGATGGCAGCCGGACCCGGGGACCCAAAAGACAAGATCTTCAGGAGATGTACTCGCCTCTTAAAACCCTCATTCCTGGAAGTGGTGGCGGATATAATCAAACAAGCTTCGCGGTCACACCGGACAACGGTCTCTTTACCCCGGTCTTTGGCGAGAACCAAGCCCGGGCCAGACTCTTCGCGACACATCCTATAATAGAGCACGTTGATAAATTCGCGGGCCTCCTCTATCTGGACAGCCTGGATCTCAGCGGCTTCTTTAATTACGGTACCGCATGGCGGGGGAGCCAATCCCCCAAAAAGAAAAACCTTATTCCCGCCCAAGGTTACAATGTGGACCTTTTCATGGACAACAAAGGCGTCCGTTTCAACCTCGGCCTTGGCACTGGCCAAGTTCTAGGCAGGCCCTGGCAGGGCTACTGGACCTTTGGCTTTGACGCCCTCTTTTAAGGTTGTCTGAAAACTCGTCCTCCGCTAGTTTGGCGTCTGCTTGAATCATTAAGTAGATGGCGACCATCCAGATGCCGCCCGGAGGAATATAGCAATGGGACTCTTTACTGGTAAAAAAGGCATCATTATGGGTGTCGCCAACGAATACTCTCTCGCCTCCGGCGTGGCGGACTTCCTCAAAA
The DNA here is from genome assembly GCA_947468665.1 of Oligoflexales bacterium. Taxonomy (GTDB): domain Bacteria; phylum Bdellovibrionota_B; class Oligoflexia; order Oligoflexales; family RGVZ01; genus CAMDKS01. Next base: position 41,248 of record CANILH010000003.1, read on the forward strand.
AAGAAGGCGCTGAGATCGGCCTGAGTCACCTGCCAGATAAAGAAGGCGGCCCCGCTAAAATGCTCCGCCGCGTCATGCGTGTTGCCGAACCACTCGGAATCACATTTGTCAGGCCATGCGACGTAAGCAATGACGCCGACATTGCCCGCTTCTTCGGCGAAGTGCGTGAACAGTTTGGAACTATTGATTTCTTTGTACACTCAATCGCTTACGCCCCCATGGACGACATCAAGTGTGCCACCATTGACGCCAGCCGCGCTGGTTTCCTTAACGCGATGGACATCAGCTGCTACAGCTTTATCGCCTGTGCCCGCGCCGCAGCTCCCCTCATGGAAAAGGGCGGATCGATGGCGACTATGACCTACTACGGCGGCGAGCGGGTCGTCGGCGGATACAACCTCATGGGTCTCTGCAAAGCAGCTCTTGAATCCGCTACGAAATATCTTGCCTGGGATCTTGGGCCTAAAGGCATCAGAGTTAACGCGGTAAGTGCCGGCCCCGTCAAAACACTTGCGTCATCAGCAGTTGGAGCTGGTGAGATGCTTGACATGTATCAGTCCATCGCCCCCATGGGACGCAACATCAGCGCTGCGGAAGTTGGTAAATCTACAGGGTTTCTTCTCAGTGATCTGGCCTCTGCTACAACTGGCGAGACGCTCCACGTTGATTGTGGATATCATGTGATGGGAAGTCCGGGTCGGGCCCTCCTCAACGATAAATAACCCCCCCCCGTACCCTTCATTGCGGCGTTTAGCTAAAATCAGGTACTTACGACGGCCTGTTCTCATCAAATTCTAATTATTAACAATTCTCATCGGATTCTAATGATTATCTAAACATTCAAAATTACTTAACAAATAATTTTAAGCTTGCAATAGAGTTACCCTTTCCCGTAAACCGGTAGGACAAGAAATAATCACTGATGATTTTTTGAACTGGGCTGGAGGGGACAACAATGCAAGTTTCATTGCAGGGTAAAAACATACTCATCACGGGTGGCGTCCGGGGAATTGGGCGAGCCATGACTGAAGCTGCGGCAAAAGCCGGCGGGCACGTCATAGCAACTTATTTGAGCAACGAGGCTACGGCGAAAGACGTCATAGGCGGCCTTCAATCACAGGGTCTTAATGTCCATGCTTGCAAACTTGATGTTCGCGACTCCAAACAAGTCGACGAGGCTGTTGCCGCTCTCGAATCCGAGTACGGCCCGATCGAAGTGCTTATCAATAACGCCGGAATCGTCAAAGACGGTTTACTCATGGCAATGGAAGACGACGACTGGAATGACGTGCTCAATACGAACCTTGGTGGCGCGTTCCATGTTACGAGAGCAGTCGCGCGACAGATGATTCGTGCCCGTCGCGGTCAGATCATTAACATTTCCTCAGTCGCGGCATCTCGACCGGGTCGCGGTCAAGTCAACTATGCGGCCTCCAAAGGCGGTATTGAGGCTGCCACCAAGGCGCTCGCCGTTGAACTCTCATCACGCAACATTCGCGTTAACTGCATCGCTCCCGGTGTCATCACCACAGAAATGAGCCAGGACGTGCGCGAGGCGGCCGGGGATAAAATCCTCGAAAGCATTCTCCTGAAGCGGTTCGGAAACCCGGAAGACATCGCCAATATGGCGGTATTTCTGGCATCTGATCTCGCTTCATACATCACGGGCGAAGTTATCCACATTGATGGTGGATTGAAGCTGTAACAAGGCTATTCGTAACAACGATTTTATTAACGTAAGAAAGGAACACATCATGCAAACCACATTCGAGAAAATCCAGGACATCGTCGTAGAAGCTCTCTACTGCGATAAAGAGCAGGTAACCCGCGAAGCAAACCTGATGGCCGATCTTGGAGCAGAGAGTATTGATTTCCTCGATATCGTATTCCGTCTTGAAAAAGCGTTCGGTATCAAAATGCCAAAAGGTGACATTGAGCTCCGAGCCAGAGGCGACCTCGCCGAGGGTGAGTTCGAGGTTCACGGCGTCCTTCAGGAAAAAGGTCTCGCGCGCCTGAAAGCCATTATGCCAGAGGTCGATCCAACTAAAGTTAAAGCAGGTCTGCGTGTCAAAGACATCGCGACACTCTTTACCGTCGCTACTTTTGAGCGCATGGTTCTCGAGCGTTTGGGCGACCAACCTCAGGCGACCACGACTACAGCACCAGCACGGGCCTCATTGGGCACCGTCTGAATTTATAAACCCTGAGATCTTCAACCAAATGAGGAAATCCCGGTAATGCGTTTCTTATTCGTCAGTCAAATAACCCAAATTGACGGCCAGAAAATCCGCGGTCAGGTGGAGTTTTCTGACCAAGAGCCGTGGCGTCATACAAATGCCAAAGGCGACGTCTGTATCAATAACAGTGTCGTCTCTGAGGCTGTTGGGCAACTTGTGTCCTGGATGGCGCTCCGCGACAATGACTTCAAGGGTCGCCCGGTATTCCTGTTCCTGGACCGCATCCATTTTCAGGGCAGCGTGCCTGCTCCCGGAGTTGTTGACCTTGAGGCCTGGATCAGCAACCGCGACGAGGACTCGTTTATCTTCTCTGGTACGGCGAAGGTTAACGGTCAAACAGTTCTGGAGATTACTGACAGCGGCGGATACTTCATGCCACTCGCAGAGCTGGAGGATCCCGCTGTCACCCGCCAGCGTTTTGAAACGCTGACCTCAACAGGCATCGGGGCGAACCCTTCAGGACCTCAATTTGACACCACTCAGCTGGTTGATGAGATTAAAGACCTAACTCCTGGTCAGACGGTCTCGGCTATTAAAGTAATGCGACTGGACGAGCCGTTCTACGCCGATCACTTTCCAAGATTTCCTGTTACGCCAATCGTGGTCATCAACGAGATGATCATGGAAGCCACGAGGCGAATGATGACCGGGATCGGCGCTGAGCCGGGCTCCAAGTCGCGCGGAATCGAGCCGGTCGCGGTTCAAGATCTCAAAATAAAGTCGTTTATCCGCCCAGGCGATACGGCAATAACAAATGTAAAAGTTGTCGAACGAATTGGCGACGAGTTTGAGGCCATTTCAGAGATTCTTATCAACAAAAAAAGAATCCTGCGCGGTCGCTATCGCTATCGTTTTATTTGACGGCAACATTAAAGGAGAATCACATGCGTTCACAAAAAAGACGCGTTGTCATTACAGGCGTTGGCGCTGTGACACCAGCCGGCAACACCATGAACGAAACCTGGAACGGCATTATCGAGGGCAAAAAAAACGTCCGCCCCATTGAGATGTTTGAGGCATCGGCCTTCCCGTGTAATTTCGCGTACCAGGTCAGAGACTTCGAACTCAATCGACTGGGTCTTGAAGATCCTGAGCGTCCAAAACTTCTTAATCGCGCCGGAGAATTCGGCTGGAACGCGGCCATCGAGGCGGCGACCCAATCCAATATTCTGGAAAATGGCCAAACCAATCCGCTCCGAACCGCTGTTTGTCTGGGAGTTGGCGTTGGCAGTCCAACGCTGGCCTGGCATCAATCGGTTTACATGACCGAAAAATTCGACGGTGACGATTATACTCCTTACCACCGTAAACACTTCCCAAATACACTTTCGACTCTCGTCGCTAGCCTGGTCAATGCGAAAGGCGCGACCGTGACTATACATACCGCATGCGCGTCTTCCGGCCAGGCGCTGGGAGAGGCTTATGACATGATCGTCTGTGGTGACTATGACGTTGTCATGACGGGCGGCGCTGACTCCATGATCAATCCATTCCAGATGGCCGGGTTTTGCCTTTTGGGCGCTCTGTCATCACGGAGTTCCAATCCACAAAGCGCGTCCCGTCCATTTGACGCCGATCGTGACGGATTTGTACTCGGCGAGGGTGCCTGCATGTTCGTTTTTGAGGACTATGATCACGCCAAAGCAAGAGGCGCGACGATCATTGGTGAAATTTGTGGTTACGGTGTAACCGAATCCGCTTACCGGATTACCGATCTCCACCCAGAGGGACGTGGTGTTATCGAGTCAATGGAAACAGCGTTAAAGGACGCGGGTATAAGTCCGGAACAGGTCGGCTACATTAACGCCCACGGCACGTCGACACTTCTGAACGATAAAGTCGAATCCCTCGCGATCAGCAAAGTGTTCAACCGTGACACCTGCCAAACCAAAGTTTCCAGCACCAAGAGTACGACAGGACATTTAATCTCCGCCGCCGGCGCTATCGAATTCGCGGTAGCCATGATGTCCCTGAAACACCAGGTATTCCCACCATCGGTTAACTTAATCAATCAGGACACCTCCTGTGAGATCAATCTGACACCATCAACCCCAACCCCAACGCCAATGACCGCGTCCTACGCGCTTTCCAACTCGGTCGGTTTTGGCGGATCAAACACCTCGCTTATCGCGCGGAGGGTCCAGCTATGACAAATAACAATAATCAACGCCAGGTGGTTGTCACCGGTCTCGGTATGCTAACAGCCCATGGCCTTGGCGTTAGCGCCAACCTTGAGCCATTTACCGCCACGCACACGCGAAAAACTCAGGAAGACCTGAAAGTCGTTGGCTTCAATCCGGCACCGCACCTTACAGACCGCAAAGTCGTTAAAGTGGTTTCCCACCGCGACGTACTTGGCCTTGTGGCATTTGAGGAATGCGTCAGGAATTCCGGTTTATCCTCAAAAACCATCAATCCTGACCGGACTGGTCTTTACGTTGGAGCGCCACCATCGTCCTGCGTTGACCATCACAATTATAATGAGAGCATTGAGGCCTCAATTGATCAGATCGGCAAACTGAACGAGAGAATTTTCGGTGATCACTTCCGCTCGGCAAGCCCGACGACTTTGCTTACTGGTCTTCCCAATAACGTGCTCTGTTATGGCGCCAAGACACTCGATGCCCGTGGACCAAACTCAAACTATACGACTCTCGAGTCGAGCGCGCACATGGCCATTATAGGTGCAATCCGTTCCATCAGGCTTGATCGCCTTGATTGCGCGATCGCTGGTGGCTATACAGCCCATAGCGATAAGGTATTCGCCGCGGCGATGAAGCAACGCGGCATGGCCGACGGCACCCCGATCGCTGAGGGCGCGGCATTTGCGACTCTTGAGACACGTGAGAATGCCGAAAAACGCGGCGCGACTGTACTGTGTGAGATTCTGGCATGTGGCGCCGCGAGTGACGCCACCGGACCATACCGCTCCAACTCTGCTGACCCAGCTCTCACCGAGCTAATACGCCAGACGATGGCTAACGCCGGCATTTCAATGGACCAAATCGAGGTGGCCATGACAACAGGAAGCGGCATCGCTTGCGTCGAAGACGCAGAATCCGTGTCGATCAATCAAATTTGGAATGCCGCGTATAAACCCGTGATCGCGTCGACCGCGACCCGCTGGGGAAACCTTATGGAAGCCGGCGGTGTCGCCGATATCGGATTCCTTCACACCTGCTACGCGCATAAATCCATTCCCGAGTCCACCGCGGTCGGTGATTTGGGTCGTTTATCCAGTTTTGACGCGACACGCGGCCATGCTTTAATCCTAAGATCAACACCATGGGGTGAATACTCCTGTGTCATCATCAAATTGGAGAATCTATGAAGGGAATCGGTGTTGACACAGTTGCCATGACCAAATTTCAGAACGTCATGGTTGGTTCGGGAAGCGGATTTATCGAGCATGTATTTACCTCTAATGAGCGTAAGTACTGCGCTGGATCAGCTAATCCCTGCGAGTCATTTGCCGGTCATTTTGCCGCCAAAGAAGCGCTGGTCAAAGCCATTCCAGCACTTCGGAGTCACGGCATTGACTGGAAGGATATTGAGGTAACTCACAATAATTTCGGCGCGCCTCAATTCATCGTAAACGACCGTATCAAAGAAAACCTCGAGCGGATCAACGCCTCGTCGATCCTTCTGTCTATCTCCCACACTCACGAAACAGCCGTCGCGATGGTAGCGGTTCTCTAAATGAAAGGACAGCCCATGAATATATTGGTCACCGGAGGAAGCGGATTCCTTGGAACAGCGTTGCTCCCGAAACTCGTCAAAGACAAAAACGTCGCTCGCGTCATTTTATTGATGCGCGACTCGATGCGCGAAACCGCCATCGAGCGTCTTACCGGCCTCATTAACAACGTGTTTATACCCGCTGACCGCGCACTGGCTCAAAATAAAATTGAGATTATCGCCGGCGACCTAACTCTCGACAACATGGGTTTTGACCCGTTTACCATGGAGCGTCTGAGTGGCGAATGTACGCATATTCTTCATATTGGCGCCAGCACCGACTTTGCCGCGCCTCTTGATCTCTCACGTCACATCAATGTTGACGGAACCAGAAAACTGCTGGAATTTGCGCTGATTTGTCAGCGCAAGGGAAAACTTCAGCGCCTTGACTATGTCTCAACAGCGTTTGTCGCCGGCACAAAATCAGGAATTGTCACCGAGGACGATCTTGAGCGCGACCAGAAATTCGCGAACTCATACGAACAAAGTAAGTATGAAGCTGAGATTCTGGTCCGAGAGCATATGGACTTTCTGCCAATCACCATTCTGCGCCCATCAATCGTAGTTGGCGACTCGCGCAATGGCTTCACGCCGCACTTTAAGGTCTTATATTGGCCGCTACAGCTTCTCTCCAAAAACATATTACCATTTGTGCCATGTCGCCGGGGTGCCCGCCTTGATATCGTGCCCGTGGACTTCGTCGCGACAGCGATGCACAAAATCATGAACTCGCCGACCAGTCTGGGCCAGACTCTCTATCTTACCGCGGGCGCGAATCAGACCATTCGAATTGACCATTTCCTCGATAACGCGTTCCGCCAAACTAAGATTCAGAGGCGGCCGTTGATTCCTATCTGGATGTTTAAGGTTCTCCGTGGGACGTGGCTTCGTAAAGTTATGTCAGAGAGCTTCTGGGAAACATGCCAGCTCGCGTCCGTCTATAATGATTACCTTGCGGGTACAAACGTGACGTTTGACAACTCCAAATCAACTAAGTTTCTCAGATCAGTTGGAGCCCGTCCGGCCCCTCATTGGGGCACCTACGGCGACGCCATCCTGAAATTTTGTACTGAGAGCCGCTGGGGAAAACGCCTCGCCATGCCGGAGTGTGAGTACCGTAATCCAGTGTGATGACGCTGAATGGCGACTTCAGCTAATTAGCGAACCTCAAATCCAAACATCATTCCGGTCCCGAGATGCTCGCTGATATGACAGTGTCCCATCCAGCGCCGACGCTGTGGACCGCCGAAACAGCGACATGGTATGCATCCGCAAACCCCTGCTTTTGCGAGGCGCGTAACATAGTCAAACTTTGATCTTTTTAAGGATCTCACGCAGGTGTAAAAGGGCCTCTTTGTCCTTTGGACGTGACATTATTTCCTTAATGCTTATTAGATCCTCTAATGACACAACTTTGCAGTCATGACCGTATAGCCTTATTGTGACTGCGCGACGACTTACAGCTTGAAAATCGCCAATTGGCTGTAGCTCAGACATCATATCGAGAATCCCAAGACTTGTTTCCAAGTAAATATTCTTGAGTTCATTACTTCGTTTGGGGTGATCAAGAAATGAAGGCTTGAAATTGGGATTCATTCTAAACCTTGGGTCGAGGTCTTTCAGAGCTTCTCGTAATTTTGCAATCTGCAAATCGTCAAAGAAAACACAGACATCGACATCTTGTGTAACGAGTGGGGAACCGTGAACAACACAAGCAAGCCCGCCGGCAAGAACAAAATCCACATCATGGTCGAGGAGTCTTTTAAGCAGGGCCTTTAGATTGTCGCGCATAGTACTCCTTGCCTGCTTGCATAAGATCATTAACAAGTTCGCGGGCCAGTTCATGAGCATCCATCCTTTGCTCATGCGTAAGAGACAAAAGATGCGCGACAAGCGAGGCATCAATATGAACAACATCCCCTTGGCCTCGGTCAAGTGTATTGATTGGATCTGCTAAGTCTCTTTGGGTCACCAAAATTGCAACTTCCTTGCCTATTTATAGTTATGTTGGCCAAACTTCGAAAGAACCTAAAACTATGCCCATCCTGCTTGACGTGCTTTGAAAATCTTTCCATCAACTGCCATGTCAAATTCCCTAAGCTCCACCCCAAATGTATTCTTATGAGCTCGCATTGTTCCCGACCGAATGAACACCAAGATGGGTAAATTAGATCACTGATGAAGTACCAATCCCTCCGCCAGTATTACCAACTCCTGCGCTGGAGTTACATGAAATATTGTCGTTTGCTTGCGCTCTAAGTAACGGGACAAGTGCCATTATCCAAGACGTTCCAACCTACCAATTTTACATGTTAATTCTAGTCTTCGCAAAGGGTTCTGACGCCATTTGGTGTGATTTTCAGATCTTAGCGTTGCTGCTGATTACGAAACCTGAATTTGGGCACAAAGTGCACAAATCTTCAGATTGGCTGGATACTTTGTGCACAAAACTCCCTTATTCCACGCCTCACAAATTGCCTGAAAATTGGCGCCAAAAAAATCTTTAGAAGTAGAAACAGCTATTTAGCTTCGATTTCTATCGCTTCGTCAAAAGTTGGCACGCTTCGACCCCCTTTACTTATTGAGGGCTGAAAATACTCACGCGCCGATGTTGGCGCCAGGAACAAGGGGTGTGAGGTCATGCAAAGAAAAAGATGCGCAATCAATTTACCAGTTGATGCGTTCACAACGTGCCCGTCATGTCGCAGCTCGGACTATCTCCGAGAAATATCTTCGATGTCTACTGCCACTGCTGTGGCTGGGATAGCTCGTCAGCATTTGTGGAAGCCGGTGGTCTCGATGATCTGATCTTCGAATATGAAATGGATCTTAAGCGAATGGCTTGAAAACGTCTTGCGGATCGGCGTGAGCGCTTGGTTGACGGGCTGATTGTTGATTACAGTATCGCAGCGTGACTTTTTGGACAGAACGCGGTACGGGAGTATGAGTACCATAATCCAGTGTGATGACGCTGAATGGCGACTTCAGCTAATTAGCGAACCTCAAATCCAAACATCATTCCGGTCCCGAGATGTTCGCTGATATGGCAGTGCCCCATCCAGCGACCAGGGTTTTGATTGTCCAAAACGACTTCAACGGACTGACCAGCCGGGACAAGTACGGTGTCTTTATAAACCCAATTTGACTCTGGTTTGTCATTGCGCGAGAGCACGACGAACCGCTGCCCATGAAAATGCATCGGGTGCTGCATGGGATGATGCTTGCCGTCATTAACGATCCGGATTTTGACCGGCTTATTGCGGGTGAAAATCCAATTGATGTCCATATTCTCTTTACCGGTGTCGGCGTCAATGACGCGCCACGAGACGTCCTTATCAGTCATATCCTCACTCATACCTGGCATGGGGTCTTCCCATTCGATGCCATCAGAGCCCATTGACCCGCTCATGACGTGATCGGCGTGTTGACCTCTGAGGGTCGCGTCAATTTTCATCGTATAATCGGGTTTAGCGTCGCGCAGTGCGAGTAATGGCTTGATCTCAGCCATAATCGCGGGTCGCTCCATCAGGGAATTAAACGGAGGGTGAGGACTTGCCAGACGTGACTTCGCTCCGACAGTCACGCGCCCAAGGATTTGTTTTACTTTAGGGCCAATATTCTCAAGCCTTGAGACACCCTTTTCCTTAAACAGAACGTCCACCACGGCACGCTCACTGGGGGCAAGGACAATCTCATCAACAAGTGAGTCCTTCGTATAAAGCCCTCCGTCCGCGCCAACCAGCTTCATCTGAGTGCCCGTGAAGCGTAGCTTAAATGGCCGGGCATTGGCCGTATTCGTAAGCCAAAATCTTATGACGTCATCCTGCCGGGCTTTGGTCGTCCACGCGGCCTTGTTATTGACAAGATTAATTGAGCCATAACGCCCCATAAGAGCATAAGATAACGTGCCCTCCTTAAATCCCGGCAGTTTGCCATCCTCAACAAGAAGATCATCGATAACAAGAACCTCCTCACGGTCAACTTTAGGGAGTTGTGAAAGATCGCTGTCAACAACCCAGTAGTTACCCTGCAAACCCATTTCCTGACCGTACTCGTCGCTCATGTGCGGGTGGTACCAAAAAAGCCCCGCGTCCGGAAACTTGAGGTCATAGACATGAGAGGCGCCATCAAGAATTGGCTCCTGACCAATGCCAACAACCCCGTCATTTTTGTCGTCAACCCGTAAACCATGGGAGTGTAGTGACGTGGGCTCACCAGTTTTATTTATCAATTTTAATTTTATTTTCGCCCCTTTGGGCGCGACAATCATGGGTCCGGGAATCATGCCGTTATAAGCTAGTCTGGTGATCCAGCGCTTACCGATTTTATCCCGTACAAAACCCTCCGTAAGGTCAATAGAGTCACCGTCCTTGACGCGGATAATCTCTGATGCCACTGCGGTGGGAAGCCCCGATGGCGGGGGGATTTTCCGCGCTCCTGCCGCGAATGCCGCCGGAGTCAAAAACACAGAAATGGCCAGAAAAACCCGTGGCAGGGGCATGGCGCAAGAACCCGGACGAATCCGCAAAATATTATTATTTACCAATAATTTCATGATGTAACCTCATTCATTCCGCTTATAAACTAAAATCACTCGACAGACTGCCTTGAAGTTTGGCACAAAGGTGGCAGTTCTGGCCACAATGAAACATCGCCGGAGGTCGAGGATCAAGTATGTCGGTAGTCGGTCAAACAGAAAGCTCACAGCGTGGTGACGGGCTATTCGCCTGGCACGTGATGTCCCATGACGTTGATGTAGCCGTCGTTCCGGAGTACCTGCCGGAGCGGTCGAGTCCGGAGCGCAATTTTTACTCGTATGCGTATTATGTGACGGTGACAAATTTCGGCACTGAACCTATTCAATTGAACAGGCGACATTGGATTATTACTGACGGAAACGGTTTCGTTGAGAACATCGAGGGCGAGGGAGTCGTGGGCGAGCAACCTTGGATAGCCCCAGGGGCGACTTACGGATACGAGAGCGGCTGCCCGCTGCGCACTCCAACTGGAAACATGCGGGGTTGGTATCACTTCCAAACAAAAAGCGGCATCCATTTCAAATCACGGATACCGCTATTTTTTCTACGCACAAACAGTTTGCGCCACTGATGATTTTCTGGTGTTTTTTTAGCGGCCTTTGCCGTTCTCGATAAGTTCGCGGCGGTAAAAAGGCTTACCGTTGATGGCGAGTGACACATAAAAGCCATCCAGATCATACCCAAGCTGGGAGATCATGGCGCGCAACTGCGGCCAAAGTGCATCCTCTGAAATGCCAAGCTTATTTGGAGCGTGCGGGGCGATATATCCAACAACGGCCGTAGCCGGCTGAAACTGACCCGGAATCATTATAAATGAAATCTCACCAACGGGATCCCGCAGTACCTGTCCGTCACTGAGAACACCGCGTACGGTCCATACTTCAGCCTGCTCAGAGATCACCATGCGATCACCGAGTCCAACAACGATAATCTCACCAGTGGTAGTTTCACCGGTCGTAGGCTCAGAAGACGCGCCCTTAACCGCCTTAAGGTGGCGGGCTCGGCTTGTAATTGATCGTTCCGTAAACATCAACAGTATCCAATCCCCTGTGCGACAGCGTTTGCAGGTATTTTGTCTGGGGGCGAACAAACCGCATATGGCGGGTGCCTGTCAAGCAAAAGCAACACTCTGTCTGCTGAGAGCGCCTATAACGCGTCTGGGGACAAAATAAGGCAAAAAAATATGATTAAAAATTAGTCTTTAACATAAAGAAGGCCGCGCTTACCACGCTGGGGCCTACTATGCTTTACCAATGATTTCTTGGGATTAGTCGCACGATTGGCCGCGAATTTTGTGGAGTGCTTTCCGTGCTGCTTTGCATGCTGCTTTGCAGGCAAGCCTGCCATGGCGACAGAGACTGGCGCGACTGGTCTGACTTGTGCCACGGTCTTGTGTCGCAGGTAAATTTCTGGATCCACGGGTTTGTTATCAGTGTTGCGTATTTCAAAATGAAGATGCGCGCCCCGCGCGTTTCCAGTCCGACCCACCTTAGCAATAAAGTCTCCCTGATGGACCTTGTCATGCCGCTTGGCGATTAGTTTGCTTGCATGGGCATAAAGGGTCATAAATTGACCGTGATCAACCACGACGGTATTCCCATACCCATGCTGCCGTCCGGAAAAAATAACCTCACCATCCCCTGACGCGATAATAGGTGTACCGACATTCGCGATAATATCGATTCCCTTATGCTGACGGCGGCCACGTTTTCCAAAGTGGCTGGAGATGCCTCCTTCAACCGGATAAATTAGCTCGGTAGGTTCTGATGGGCGTGAACCATAAAGAAGGCCTTTTTTACGGGAGGATAAAAACTCACTGTCCTCATCATCACCCTGATCGTCAGAAGCGGTCTCTTCGGCGGTCTCACGATGTATTAAATTAGCCGCGCCAGGCCCAAATTTTACTGTTAACTCCTGGCCAATATGGATGCGATTGTCGACCAATTGATCACGATTAAGAGCGGCGATCGATGTCCAGTCAGTGTCGTATTTTTTGGCAAGAGAATTCAGTGTGTCGTCTTTTTTTACTACGATAATTACTGTATTCCCGCGGGAACCTATCGTTGCGCAACCGGAGCCCGCAATAAGAGCTAAAACCAGAGCCAGTCCTGTCTGTCGTACCATACCGAGCATCTCCCTTCTCACCGTCAGGAGCCGGAGTACCAATCATGAGCCCTTGAAGGCCTGATCAAATACTCCCGCAAGTTTAGTCTCGAACAGCGCATTACCCTGTTCGTCCAAAAAGCTGGGGCGCAAGACCGACATGGTCACAAACCCCTGATCAATCATGACGCAGTCGGAGTTGGGGATGTCCTCGAACATCTCGCCTCCAGCGCCGATCCAATAGTAGGCCCGGCCTCGAGGGTCTGTACCCTCCTGCATCTCATCCTCGTAGATACGCCTGCCAAGCGAAGTGACCGCGATGCCCTTAAGCTTCTCAAACGGAAGATTCGGAACATTAACGTTCACAAGCGACGTACGGGTGACATCACCCAATACCTCTGGCCGCTCAAGCAGCATCCGCACCACCTTGGCCGCAGACTCATAGTGAAGATGGTCTTGCGCCTTACCGTACGTGGACACAGCGATGGACGGTATATTATGAAGGGTTCCCTCCATAGCCGCCGCGACAGTCCCTGAGTAGATGGTATCTACACCTAGGTTAGCACCTCGGTTAATGCCGCTCAATACCCAAGTTGGCTTGCGATGAAGTAACTTACGGATCGCGAGCATCACGCAATCGGCGGGAGTCCCCTCAACCGCATAAATATTTGGCTCTATTTGTTCCATTCTCAAGGGCAGGTGAATTGAGATTGCATGACTTGTGGCCGAGCGTTCGACATGCGGCGCGACGATCACGACATCGCCTAGATCTTTCACCGCGGCTGCGAGCGCCCGCAAACCCGGGGCGTGAACACCATCGTCATTACTGATTAGAAATAATGGCTTTTGCGGCACTTGTTGGCTCCAGTCCAAAAATAAAGAACTGGTAAATTACTGGACGGTGGGCAAATTGGCAAGTAGCCCGGTAATGCTCTGAAGATTGCGTGACCACTTTGATTAAAAACAGCGCAGACCTGGCCAATTAACAGTCAAACAGAGCGAGATTGAATCGCGTTAGCGCAAGTTTCAAGCATTTTATCAGGCTCAGAGGGGCGCGTCATCGGCTGACGCGTCATCAGATGGCGTATCTCCCCGGTCGCCGTAAGTCCGTCCGTGACCGGCATCTGGAGATCCATAAAATCCGCCAAAAATATAGGTAGTACCCACTTTTGTGACCACAATGAATTCAATGAATGATCATCGGAATTCTTGTCTATAGCAGTAGGGTTGGCAAGCAGCCTCTGCTCGGTGTTTTGCGAAGCACCAAGCAAAGGCGACTTTGATTATAGAGGGTTAAATACGAACGGATAGTTAACTGTGACCGGCTGACCACCGCGAGGTTTCGGGAAGTCCCAGCGCTGAATATGCCCGGTGACACAGCCACGCATAACGGAGTCATTTAATGTCGCCTCTGCTACGTTCACGCTTGAGACATTTCCTGACAGCGCCACCGTGAAGTTAACCGAGATTTTTCCGGAGGCACTTGGTGAACGTTGGAGAAGTTGCTCGTAACAGTGACGAATTTCGTTCAGGTGGGCACGAATCACGGCCATGATTTCCTGCGCGGTCAAACCACCGCTCACGCCCATATCTCCCGGAGGAATTGTCACGTTCGCGCGACCATGTCCTCCAGTGCCGCCTTTACCATTACCGGATCCTGATCCCGATCCGAATCCAGGACCACCACCGGATCCGCCAAAGCCGCCGCTTCCGCCCTGGCCTCCGCCCTCGCCACCAGATCCCGATCCGAAGTTATTCGCCGCGCCGCCTGCTCCCGCGAGCCCAAGGGACTTGCCGCCACCAGCGCCACCCATACCGTAAGTTTTAGCTCCGGAACCGGAGCCTCCGCCGGCACCGCCGCTCGCACTCTGGAAGTTTGTCTGAATCGCGCCTGGTCCTGTTTTGTTGAGTACCTTGCCAACCCCAAGTCCAAGCTTATCCAGATTCACACCGGAGGCCTTATTGTTATTGACACCTTCCACGCCCTGTACACTGGAACTCTGATTACCTTTGATCGCACCGCCGGTCTGATTATTACCCGATCCCTTGGGGCCTCCAGCGGCTCCGAGTGGCTTGTTATTTTTCTCACCGGCATATTTAAAGTCCGGTTTCTTGGCGCCTGTTGACTCCATTCCAGCCGTCGCTTTGCTTAGGCTCGAAAGATTGCTCTTCGGCTTGTCGGCTGGTTTTGATTCCTGAGGCTTCGCGGTCGGAGCTGGCGGAGTCGGTTTAGTCTGCATAGTTTGAGCCATTTGAGGCTTCTCAACCGGTTTCTCTACCGGCTTGGGCTGCTCAACTTTCTCTTTCTCAACCGGCTTAGCTGGAGCGACTGGTTTTGGCTTAGGTGGTGGAGGTGGTTTTGGAGTCTTCGGAGGCTCTTTTTTCTCCTCAACTTTAACCTCAGGTTTTTTTGGCTCAGGTTTTTTCTCCTCGGGTTTTTTCTGTTCCTGAGGTACTTCCGCATAAGCGAAAATTTCCTGCTCGTCTTCCTTATCCTTTGGTGGATTGGACATCCACAAAGCCGGAACAACAAGGAAATACAGGAACATCGCGGCCAATGTTATCCAGACAAGCACGGGGTCTTTTGGACCGCTGCGTTTGAGATCAATCTCTGGAGGCCGGACGAATAACAAGAAATAACGCACGCTGCCGAACTTAATGTGCGCAATGTCGCGACGATCCAGAGTGACGCTTCCCTCACCGTCAATTTTCTCGACCTTACCGCCACGACGCACGCGGGTATCCATTCCTTTGAGAAGCTTTAGTTTGTAACCACCGTTTGAGCTGAAACGAGCTAGCGTATGCTTGATGAAGTGCTCGTCACCCACTGATATAAAGTGCGCGTGCGGAGTCACACCGATCGTTACGTGATCGTAATCCTTAAATTGCGGATGGAATAAATCCACATCAAGAACAGAATCACCCCAATAGGCGACGACCTCAAGAATGTCACCTGTCGGCCGCGCGTCGCGCGGTGAGAATAGAATATTTTTCTGGACCCGACGCTCGGCTTCTTTTCCTGGCGTCTCCTGGCGAACTGTCGCTGAACCACCCGCCTTAGCGGCTGACGCGCTCTTGGCCGGTGCGTTTGATGATTCCGCGCGCATCGTTTCTGCCAAAGGTTTACCTGGGGACCAAGGAGGTGGTGCCTGAGTCGATGATCCGACAATTCCTGGCATTGGCGGCGGGGGGACAAATTGCGCCTGCTCGGCGAACTCTACGATAACACTGCCCACCGAGATTTTATCACCGACTTTAAGCGGAGCCTCTACATCAATCAAAACTCCATTAACTTTGACGCCCGTCTCACTTCCAACGTCAGTCACAACCCAGCGTCCAGTCTCAACCTCCTCAACAAGCGCGTGGATAGGATCCACGCCGGGCGCTCTCATGACAACATGATTTGAGGGCAAAGTCCCGATCATCATACGAGACTGATCAATCGGAACTGTCCGGGGTAACTGCCCTGAAATCTGGAATCGCAACTCGAATGCCATACGAAACCTTTACCACTGAAATTTCCCCGTGATTATCACGGAAAACGTCACACTCTCAAAAAACAAGTCCGCGAATAATATGAATGCGAAACTTTCCTTATATTATCCCATAAGTTAGCCACACACCAAAGGAACACCACAATCTTATTGCGGATTCGCCTGGCCGGCCCCTGCTGCTTTCTGGTGGCCGGTAGCACCAGACGGCTGCTGCACCCCACCAGAGGCCCCTGCGGGAGTTTGCTTCGCCTTTTCGGTCTCCGCCTTGGCCTTGCGATCTTCCGCCTCCTTAGACGCCTTCATCTGAGAGGCTCGCGCCTCCTCGGAGTCTATCGCGCCAAGAAGCTTGCCGGACTTCTCGTCCCACACAGCTGCGCCACCCGCGACTGCCATGGCTTTGTTGAGATAGTCGCGCGCCTTCTTGTAGTCTTTCTTGCCTTGCCAGGCGTTGATCCCGCAGTTAATCAATGTCGGCTTATGTTTCGGGTGTTTGGACAGCACTTTGTCACAAATGCCCTCCGCTTTATCGACCTCACCCTCCAGACGAAGCACTGAGACCAATCCCGATTCCACATACCAGTCGTCTTGCATGCTACCGAGTGCTTTTTTGGCCGTCGCGGCGTCTCCACCCTGCAGCGCGAGAAAACCAATGTTCAACAGCGCGGGCTTGTAGTCAGAGCTTGCCGCCAGCGCCTCTTTGAACATGACTATTGCTTCCGGGATACGCTCCATACGGATTGCCATAACGCCCTTTGCGTTGATCGCCGACGCTTTAATACTGCCATTTTTCGACTTAATGAGTTTATCGAGCCAAAACTCCGCGAACGCGAGCCGACCGGACTGAACACCCGTCAGACCTAACTCAAGCTGCACCAACTCCGGAACCTCGTGATCCACGTTTTTTGCCATCTCCAAATCCGCTATCGCCTTGGCCTCAACCATCACCTCATTTGGAGACCGCCCAGCAAGCCGATTCGCGGAAATCACTGCCGCAAGTGTATTGATGTCTTTTGATTTACCCCCGCCGTATTGCCCTGAGAAATCGGCCGCCCGGGCCTTATCAATTGCTTTTGATGTGAACCCATTATTGGAGAGACTTGTAATCAGCACACGGCGATCCCCGGACATGGATGTCGATGCGGAGTCATCTTTCGCGTCAGGCGTCGCGCCACCCGCCGACGAGCTCACGGGATCACGTGCTTTTTTGGATGACTTACCGTCGCCACTACAGCCGTTCAGAAACAAGATGCCAGTCAGGGCACAAACCGAGCTCCGGATAAGGCCGCTTGTTAAAGTCATGTTCATCATCACTCACCCGCCTTTCCGCTAACTGCCTGAATAAGAGGTGATGAAACCTCACTGCTTATGAAGTCTGGCATCAAAGCGACATCCTCAAAACTTAGTTTCTGACCTGATATTCTAGCCAGCCCGGAAACTGATCTGCCAGCCCACTCGTTATAAACCGAGTATTTACTGATCGAATCTACAGCGAACTGGTAATATTTTTTCGCCTCCACGCGGGCAGCCTGAACCTGTGGTGCCAGCTCTTTTTTTACATCCTCGATACTCGCCCCTGCAATGCCAGGTGGATTATCGAGATCATTGGCCAAAAGCTCCCGCGCGTAACCCATCTGATACAGCGCAGCGACACCCCAGTAAGCGTCTTTCGTTGCAAGCACCTCGTTATAAGACTTGTCGACTGTGGGAATGGCTCCCGCTTTCTTTTGAATTGAGGCGGCGAGGTTGTCAACGGTCCCTCCAACAAGCTTTGTCGCCGCGAACCGCGGCATAATGGTATTGGCGTTGTTAAACACCAGCTCACCAACATAGCGACTGGCCTCAGCCCCGACTTTTCCACCAGCTTTCCGGTACGAACCCATCATCTCCTGAGCAGCCTGCTGCCCCGCGGCGCCCTTGCCATTAGAGGCATTGTAAATCCTGTGGAACGCGATAACGCGCTCCTCTGGAGAAACGTTAAACTTCAGATAGGCCTGCGAAATCAGCTGCTGCATCCGTGAATAATTTTTGGAGTACTCAGCTTCACGCACCATGCGGTCAATGAAGCCCTTCGCGCCCTCGGGATCAGTCTTGGCAAGAGTCATACAAGTTGAGAGCGCCTTTTCATCGGCCATCGCAACCTGCAGTTCGCAGGCTCGGCCGACAGCCGGCAATGATGATTTGTCTTTAGGGAATCGCTGAGCGTACGCCAGATAGTAACTGGCCGCTGTCGTGAACTCGAGCCGCTTGTCGGTCAATTTTGCCAGCTGAAGCAACGACTCTTGATACCCCTCAGACTTGGGATAAGTTTTAACGACCACGGCGTAAGCGCCGATACCGGCCGCGATCATGCCGGCCTTAACGTAATCCACGCCGGCGTTGTACATAAGCTTATCGGCGTCAGGAGAGTTTGGATGCTTTTTGGCCTGATCCTCGTATGCCTTGGCCCGCTTACCGCCATCTGAGATTTTCTTGATTTCATCGATTTCCGCACCGCGTCTAAGCTCGCGAAGCTTGTCACCAAGCTTCCCTTTTTGGTAGGCGGGAATTTTCAGGAGCGCATCAGCGATCTGAACCAGCGACTTAGTGTCACCGCTATAGAGCGGAATCAGCCACTCCACCGCTTCCGGGCCGATCTTCTCATTAGGGTACTTTTGGGCGATGTTGTAGAGAAGTTTTTTGGATTTATCTTTATCAGCGGTCCGGTAATAAATCGCCGTTGCGTAGATATCACATTCTTTGCCGGACTTTTTGTCGTCCGCATACCATTTCCCGTATTCGCTACAAGCCTGAACATAGGCCGTCGCGCGTGGTGAAAGTGGTCTGGCTGCCTTGCTGAAATCTGGCGTAAGTTTTAGTAAAACCTTATATTCCGGCTCAAAATCAAGACCATAGCTGTCCAGCATGTACCGAGCCGCGTCCCTGTGAAGGCTGACGACTTTATTTCCTGGCTGAATGATCTGGACGGCCTTGTCTTTACCAAGGGCCGCGACCTCAAAATAAAGCTTCCCTGCCTCACGATATTTCTTCTGGGCGAAGAGAATGTCGGCCATGTTGAATTTGACCTCAGGCATTTCTTTGGAGTTCGGATAATACTTCAAGAACAGCGTGTAGACACGTAGAGACTCTGCGTAAGTGCCGTCATTATCGTCTTTTTGCCCGGTTTTATGCAGAACTTTCGCGTAATAAATAATGGTGTCTTTTATTTTTATCTGGACTCCGTCAATTAGTACCTGATCACCCTTGTTGGCCGTGACCCAAGCGCTGCCTGGTCCGTAAGTTTTTGGATAGGCTTCGAGTTCCTTGAACATGTCCCCAAATTTATTGAGGTCAAAGTAAAGTGAAATGATGTCCTTCTGCGTGTCCGGTGTATCCGCAGCGGTCGGATATAATCCCTGATAACGCTTATAGACCCGTACGGCCTCGTTAAACTTACCGGCGTCAACCAGCGCGCCACCAAGCTGATTCAGGAACTTCCCGATATACTTCTCCCCGCCGTGCTGACGGTAATAAGTTATAGCTTCCTCAACCTGTTTGATTTCCACCCAAGCGAAAACCATATCTTTCAGGCCTTCTTCTTTCAGCTGGTCGGACCCCTTCTGTTTATTGGATGTGGCCACATCAACTGTTTTTTTCCAGTAAGCAAGGGACTCCGGGTAATTTCCGAGGTTATATGAGCACCAACCAAGCTTGAAGAGTGACCAGCCGAACCCGCGGCTGGTCTTATAGCGAAGTGCTTGTTTGTAGTTATTGGTCGCGTTGCGGTAATCGTGTTTCTCAAAAAAGAAATCTCCCAACTGGAAATAGGCCTCACCGGCTTTATTGCTATTGGGATATTTCTGAATCAAGTCACTGTATACCCGGGCGCTCTCCTTATCCTGGCCGAGATACTGCAACGCCAGACCCTGATTGAACATCAGGCCGTCGGCGTTTTTAGTGTTAGGAAACTGTTTCATCACATAAGCGGATTTCGACGCCACTTGCTTCCACACACCTTTGGACGTGTTGTTATTGACCTGGGGAGAGTTTCCTTTACGCCCGGCACGCTCCCACGCGGTGTAGGCCTGATCGTAGCGACGAAACTCAGTATTTGCCTCGTAGACGGCGTTCTCCAAATATAGATTTACAAGACGCTCTAACATTTGAAGCCTGGCTGACGACTTGGGGGGCAGAGTTTTTTCGGTGCGCTCATAAAACGCGATGGTTTTTTTAATTTCCACCGACAGTTTACCCTCTGTCGCGACAACAAACGCCTCTCCACGGCCCATACTTGGGCCAGAGGCCTTCGCTGCTTCGCCTTTTTCGCGTTTTTCCACCTTAACGCTATTGAGATTGACCTCATGGTGATCCTTCTTACGGGCATCCTCATTCGCGGCATACGCCGCGGGCGCAGCAAGGCCAGCGACCAGCATCAATCCGAGTGAGAAATTATTTAAGGACATTCCATTCCCTCTCATGTGATTTTGCATCCCTCCTGGGGCGCGTCGGAAAATAAAGCGTTAAGTTTATTTTTTCGCGGCACCGGGCTTATTCCCCGGCATATTACATTTGTCGTCGAGGTTATAGACGTAATAACCCAGCTCATCTTCCCAATACTCACCCTGGAATGGCCAGTACTCAAGCTGTTGATCGATCTGGAGAGGTTGCAGACCACCAATAAAAACTTTGCGGTCATTAGCCTGAGTCACGTTCAGGCTCCGACGGATCGTGTCAACCCGCCCCTCGAACATATCCGCTTGAATTAGTTTTGTCTGATTGGAGAGAGTTCTCAGATACTCTAGTGAGGCGGCCGCCTGATCAAACAGTTTGTCTCCGGAGTCGGCTTTCGCGACCTGTTTCTTTTTTGAGAGGAAATCCTTTAGATCCTCGGTCAACCCCGAACTCCCCCATTTACCACCTATTCCACTCAGGCGCGCAATTTCAGCATCAGAATAACGAACCGCGCGGGCCGACTCCTTGTATGCGTCCGAGCGACTAAGGGCGTCGAGAATGGACCATGCGCTCCGGAATGAGTTCAGATTACCGTTGCGGTAGTCATAAACAAGTCTGAACATTTCGCTTTTTTTGCCTTTATATTCCGTTAGAAGGCCTGAAATATCCTTAAATACCGGTTTATATCGATCACGGAATTTTTCAAGGCTCGCCTGGACCTCATCATAGCGACAAAGGCGCAAATAGGTAATCGCCTGCAGAATATAGCTCTCCGGAAAAAACCTGTTCTCGAAAAACGGTGAGTGCAACGTGTGAATATTTCCCAACACGTTGTTATGTTTTGTCATCAAAAAGAACGCCCATCCGGACTCAAAAATCGCCTCAAGCCAGTTATCAGATTCTCTGGGGATCTGCGCATAAAACTGCAAAGACTGGCTGAAATTTTTAGTCTCGTAATGGACACGGGCGATATTCAGGTTCGCCTGCTCACGGACCCACTCATCGGCTCCCGACGCGCCACGGGTGGCCTCAAAATAGCTGATTGCGCGGCTGTGCGCTCCCGCCCTATTGGCGATCACACCAAGGTGAAATTGCGCCTTCGCGAAGTATGAGCTCCCGGACGGCACCCGTTTAAAAAAATCGGCAGCTTTCTCAAATTTCTGCTGCTCAAATGACTCCGCACCCAGGTAATAGAAATAAAACCCACGAGCGGCCCCGGGAATATTCTCGGGCGCGACATTAGATCCACGCACAAGCTGAACGATATGTGATTGACCTAGGGCAGCGGTATTATTGATCGTACCCAGCTCCTCAAGAGCTCTCCGGAAATAGGGATTGCCGGGTCCTGGCCCCCTGCGGACGACCTGTGAGAAGTATTTTGATGCCGAGTAATAAAACCCTAACGACTGAAGGCTTTTGCCAAGGCCCCACTCGGAATAGATCTTCTCCTGGGCCGATTTTGGTGAAGAGTACGACTGAAAATACTCCCCAGCGGCGCCAACGTAATCACGGCGCGCCATGAGTTGCTGGCCCGCCTGATAATTCGCCATGCCAGCCGTGGACATCAAGCTTACCTGAGCCGCGACAGCGGCCGCTACGAGTCTGAATTTTTTATGTGCTGAGATATTCATCGCGCCCCTCACATGAAATATCCAGCGCCGAGCTGCATGGTAATGTTGGTCTGTGTATTGCTGGTTTTGTCGGCTGTCGTTGGGACACAGGCCCCATCTGCCATATTGTACGCGAAAATGTGCGCTCGGACATCCCAGCGTAAACTCAGCTTTTTGTCCATAAACACACGCTGCCCAACGCCCCCGAAAAATGTCGGATAAGACTTGGTCTGCGGAGATGGGGGCGGATCGATAGTAACATCAGCGGCGTCACCGGGCTTCGGACAATGGTCGTAGAGGTAATTGACCCCTGTCAAACCAACTCCACCCGATAGGAACATATCAATATAAATAAGTTGTCCCGATGTCAGTTGATATTTTCCATATATAGGAGTGTAGAGCGCACCGCCCTCCATGAAATACTGGGTGCGGAGAATTTGCGTTTTAATTTTAAAATTTGAGTCGAGCGCTCGTTTGTCATCTTTATCAATTGAAAACCCATAAGCCAGAGCGCCTTCCATGGCCAGTGTCTCACTAAAATGGTAGTCGAGTATTCCAGTCGCGAGGTACGTGTAAATAAACGGTTGGTTCATTACAACGCTCAGCTGGGCGCCCGTCTCAAGACGTCCCGTCTTAGTGAAGTATTTGGGGCGGATAACCCTGATCTCATACTTATCAAACTGCTCCGCGGCGACGGCGGTCGTGGCGGATAGAACAAGACTCACAGCCGTAACAGCCGCCATTAATTTTGACATTAGATAAGGCGCGAGTCGGGTCATAATCAGTGTAGTTCCTTTTGAACCATTAGCTTAAACTGCACAAATTCAGCCTGCTGGGCGGAAAGCATAATCCGCTTCATCAGTTTGAATCGATGCCCCTTGTCCATCTCCATGGTCAGCGCGCCGGTACTGCCTTTGGCGTTTGGGTCATCCGTTCTTATGTTTTTGCTGAGTCGTTTAGTCGCGTCGGCGAGCTTTTTAAGCTCATCAAAAACAGGATAAATCGCCCCCTGGGTACGCTCTTTCTCAGGAACATCGCCGGCCTGAATATCAGCGACTTTTTTGTCATTAACCCTGATCTCGGTCTTCGTAACGACAATGGTAGGGACCTCATCAAGGGCTACAATAGTGCTGGATTCAGGTAGTTCAACCCCGGCGTCCACGTCGTGAGAAACCGGATCACTGGAGAAACTCATCAAAAGAAAACATATGAGAATCGAGAAAATATCGAGCATCGGGTACAAGTTAAGAGTCAGGGTGTCTTTACTGCTGCCGCCTACACTTGCCATATCTCACTCCTAAGACTTACTCGATATCATTACTGTCAATTCCACCGTCCAAGAATCGCGATTACTTCAGCATCACGCTTCCCATGACGATCTTTGGATAGAGAAATGTCTTCGCGTCCAACTCAGCCCTATCCTTGTTTTTCGCATCCTTTACCGGTGGGAAAACCGGGTCACTCTCAATCCGGAGCATGACCGAGTCAAGGACTGCGGAAAGCGACTCCCAATTCACGTCATCGTCGCTATAAACAGTTGCCTTATCGGTATCCGCGTTTTTCTTTCTTACATCAGAAAGCTTCTGATGCAAAAGCTTCCTCCCTTCGGGATTATTTGGGAACGGAAATTTCTGAAGCTGTTCCGGAGGCCTTGTATAAGACGTCTGAACTTCAACTTGGTCCTTGGTCACGTCAACACTCAATTGAAACACACGACTGTCTTTTGGGTCATCTGGCGGCGGGGAGTTGGAAAGAAACGGAATCTGGACTTCCAGCACACCCACGGACAAAAATACCGCTGTAAACAGCAGGAACGTGTTCAACATCGAAAAGATATCGATGAACGGCATGATGTTCAGCTCGATTTCTTTATAATCTATCCTATGTCTTTTCTTTTTCCTGGACACTGAGTCGTCCTCCGGTGAAATACCCTCCGCGCGCTCAAAAAACACGGAAGGGCTTCAGCAAATCCAACAATTCACGGGAACTCGCGATGCGACGCGACGCCCACTAGCACATCTCACTCAGCGCGGTCAGAACCACCACGGTGAATTTTCATTTTGCGGTTATAGAGCATATGAAGAAGACGCGCCGCGTTGGCGTTGATGTCATCAACAATAGAGGTCTGCTTTGTCATAAGAATACCGTACGACAGCAGAATCACAAGCGCTGTACCAAGACCGAAAGATGTCGCTACAAGAGCTTCCGCGATACCCTCGGCGAGGAGCGTCTGCTTCTGAGCACCAGTGGCATTGGCGACAGCAGCGAACGATCTCATCAGACCAAAAAGCGTACCGAGAAGTCCGCACAGTGTTGCCACGTTAGCGGTCGTACCAAGAAATCCAGTACGCATTGTTACTTTCGGAATCGCTTCAAGGGTCGCGAACTCCATAGCAAGTTCGATTTCCTCAACGGAATCATTCGCGCGCATCAGACCTTGTACCAAAACTTCAGGGAGAAGTTTGGGCTTCGCGCGGCGGCAAAGACGAATCGCGTTCTCTATCGAGTTATTCATGACCATTTTTTGAATATTACTCATAAATACAGCGCTATTCGCCAGGTCATATTGCACCCAGTAGCGGAAGACGCGCTCAATAATGAGCGCCAATGAAATAACTGCGGTCAACGAAATGGCCGCCATAACTGGGGCTCCGCCCTGATGAAACAACTGTTGGATTTTCTCCATGATTCCGTCTCCTAAAATCGAGCCAAATTTGCTAATGCGTGGCTTTTACTGATATTTTACGGATCAGAGGGCACTGCTGTCAACGTTGGCTGAAATATTTCGCCGAGGGGTGGAATTCTAGCCAAGTCTGGTTTAGACTGGTGCGATAATGAACCGATAACGTTGAATTTTTGTGCAGATTGAATTTAATTACCAATGTTTTCTCATCCTGAGGCAGTACCGTAACGGGAGAAGTGGCATTCATGAAACACAGTCAGTCAGATAATGAGCTTCCAGTATTCTTCACCAAGCACAGGGAGTTGCTGGCGTGGGCGCGTAAAAACGCGCTCTGGCCCTACCCCTTCGGCACAGCATGCTGTGGAATCGAGTATATGTCCGTTGTTGGACCTAAGTACGATATCGCGCGCTTTGGCGCTGAGGTTGTTCGCTTCTCACCGAGACAGGCAGACTTGATGATCGTAGCCGGCACGATTACCGAGAAGATGGCGCCAGTAATTAAAAAGGTTTACGACCAAATGGCGGAGCCCAAATGGGTGATGGCTATGGGTGCCTGTGCGTCCAGCGGTGGGTTTTACCGGGCGTACCACGTGCTTCAAGGGGTTGATCGCATCATTCCCGTTGATGTCTACGTCGCCGGGTGCCCTCCAACACCAGAAGCAGTCATAGCGGGGCTCATGATCCTGCAGGATAAAATCTCGGCTGACGCCAAAAAACCAGTTGGAGTCTGAGGCTACGATGCCGACCACACGGCCTACTATTATATTCGCTGAAATACCCGGAAGAAAATCCCTCGGATCGGCCGCGGCGATTATGGTCGCCGCGAATGGCTGGAACATGATTTGCGTGTCGGGCGTGTCACAGGCGCGGGAATCCCTTAATTCCGTTAAGAACATCAAAGCTATTGTCACCAATGAGCCCAGCCAGGAGCTATTTGATGCCGCGCGTAAATCATCGGATCAAATCATAACGATCTTGGTGACAGATATGCCGATTCAGCAATACTGCGCAGCCTTGGGAGATAATGATTTACTGCTTTTGGATCATGTGGTCGCGAACTTTGACTCTGACTGGGCCGCGTCTGATCTCGCGATAACCCTTCAAAAAATCATCCGCAAGGATCTCTTTGGCATTGAGAAATATCTCAGTCCGGGAACGACCATTCAGACCAGAACCATCAAAGGCTCCTCGGCCAGGGACCCCACAAATAAAGAAGTCCAGGAGTGGGCTGAGTCCTGCGGCTTGGGTAAAAACATAGCGCGCCTGGCATACGGAATCAGTGAGGAACTCCTCATGAATGCAATCTATGACGCACCTGTCGCGGGGGGGCGAACTCACTACGAGGCCATGGACCGCCATGCGCCCAGGGAATTGGCACCCGAGGACTGGCCCACCCTTAGATTCGGTGTAGATGACCGCTTATTTGCCATTTCGATCACAGATCCATTCGGGGCATTTTTGCGGGAGCGCTGGTTTACCTACCTCCGTAAGGCCCTGAAACGCAATGATTCGGAGTCTTTGATTGACACTAAAAAAGGCGGAGCGGGTCTTGGTTTGTTTAAAATGCTTTACAGCAGCCATGGGGTAGTCTGTAATGTCAATCCTGGGAAAACCACTGAAGTTATTATATTGATCTCGTTCCAGCACCCGATTCGTGATTTTATTCATACGCCCAGATCAATCCATTACTTCAATGCGTCGTCCCACTGATCCATTTTTTCAACAGGTTATAACGAACCGTTTTTTTAAATCAGGGAGTGAGTCACATGGCAAAGATTAAAGTCAAAAATCCAGTCGTAGAGATGGACGGCGATGAGATGACCCGCATCATTTGGTCAGAGATCAAGAGCAAGCTCATTCATCCTTTTCTTGAGATCGACATAAAGTATTTCGATCTGGGCATGGAAAACCGCGATAAAACCGACGACAAAGTCACGATTGATGCGGCTGAGGCCATCAAGAAATACGACGTCGGCATCAAATGCGCGACGATCACACCGGATGAGGCCCGCGTTAAAGAATTCAACCTCAAGAAAATGTGGAAAAGCCCCAACGGCACAATCCGTAATATTCTTGGCGGCACCGTTTTCCGCGAGCCGATCATATGCACCAACGTTCCCCGGATTGTCCCAAACTGGAAAAAACCAATTGTCGTGGGACGTCACGCCCACGCGGATCAGTATAAAGCGACTGACGTTCTGATTCCAGGCGCTGGAAAACTAAAAATGGTGTTTGAGCCAGCAGGCGGTGGCGCTGCTCAAACCTGGGAAGTCATGGACTTCAAAAGTCCTGGCATCGCTATGGGAATGTATAATACGGACGAGAGCATCGATGGCTTCGCGAGAAGCTGCTTCGTGTACGGCCTTAACCGTAAATACCCTGTCTATCTCTCCACAAAGAATACGATTCTTAAAGTCTACGATGGCCGTTTTAAAGATATTTTCCAGCAGGTTTTCGACAAGGAGTTCAAAGACCAGTTCGCCAAGGCGGGCATCACCTATGAGCACCGCCTGATCGATGATATGGTAGCTGCGGTTCTTAAGTGGGAAGGTGGAATCCTTTGGGCCTGTAAAAACTACGATGGCGACGTACAGTCTGACACCGTTGCACAAGGTTTCGGCTCTCTTGGACTGATGACATCTGTTCTCTTGTGTCCAAATGGCCGCACAATTGAGACAGAGGCCGCTCACGGCACAGTGACCCGTCACTTCCGCGAGCATCAAAAAGGCAAATCAACATCCACCAACCCGATCGCGTCGATCTTCGCGTGGACACAGGGTCTCTCGCACCGTGGCAAACTTGACGGAACTCCTGAAGTCTCCGAGTTCGCCAAAAAGCTTGAGCAGGTCTGCGTAGAAACCGTTGAGGCCGGTCACATGACCAAAGACCTCGCCGTTTGTATCCATGGGAACACACCACCGGCGAGCAGCTATATGAACACGAATGATTTCCTTAGTAAGCTGGCTGAGAATCTTCAGAAGAAGATGAGATAAGAATTCACTTAATTAATATGGCGTAGCCCTCAAACGTACTCGATATCGTCGCTTTTAGCCTTGCCCGTGTTGCGCCCATAAGGGCCCCAGAGACATTGACCTGAGACTTGATCAGATAAACTCCGTCTACTTTTCCGGTTGAGCTTTCCCAAGCCAGAAGCAAAGCCGAAAATTGCTTGAGCGGAGAATAATTCAGGGGTGCCACCATTGAGTCAATTTTCAACATAACGTCCTGACCCTCAATCATTCCATAAGAAGTCAACGCCTTCATGTCTGCCCGGATACCCCACTCTGGCACCGCCTCCTGCAGATACTCACAGGAATCATCGTCTTTCGTTGACACGCTGATTGATTCTACAGACTGAAGCCCGAGTCCGCCTACCTTCGCCCGAAGTGACTCAAAATCATCACAAAACATCTGACCAATGGACGAGATCTTAGAGAATGTGCCCGCCAGCGAGAATCCTGACGCGTAATAAAGGGTCTTATCATGCTCGGTGAAAAATTCGGTAATTACGACTGAACCGCGACCTTCATAGGCCTTGGATTTCAGAGCGGCAAACCCACCGCGGTCACAAAGCCACTGAATCTGTGACGGTACCGCGTCACCGGCGAAATTCTCAGACTTGAGAGCTTCGCATAAACTATCTGTTGTCGCCGGACGCGCGCCCATGCCTGCTACCTGTTCCCCAGCAGCGTTCTCGTCAGCGCCCCCGGCTGGGTCCGTTTTGATATTAGCGCGCGCAGCGCGCGGAGCCGTTGTCTTGCAAGATGAAATTACGTAAAGCGCGATCACCGTCATCAAAAGAGTAAGTCGCAATGAACACCTCAGCCGAAAATATTCCCAATCTGGTCCGCGAGTAACCCCCGGACATCCCGGGCTTTACGCACGTTGGTTATCGGACTAATCGGCCCCGGCTTAAGTTAAATGAATATTTCCAGCGATTGAATCCCGCTCCGATGGCTTGAATAAAACCGTAAATAATCGAGATAAACCAGCTATTACGCCTCGTTGATCAGGCGCCAAGATCGGACGCCATCCGCAAAAACTTTCAAATAACTCATTTTAGGCTCAATGGCCTTTTGGTTGACGCTGTCCCAAAAGCCTGGGATCGTCAATTGCGCCTCGCCAAGTTTATACCAAGGGATACTTGGATAAACATGATGAATGGAATGAAAACACAGATCGTTGAAAAGCCAGCGTGAGAACCAACCAGCCCGGATATTGCGACACGACATCGCCTGCCGACAAACCATATCAGCGTTTCGTCCTTCCCAAAGGCCATAGTGCTCAGCCAGGGCGCGCATTTGAATCAAGCCCCCTGATATTCTCTCCACAATCAGGTAAGATACCAGGAACTCGCCGACCACGTCAAAATACAGGCATACTGCCATCTGGGTGCTGAACGTAAGCAGAACACCCCAAAAATCCTTTCGCATCGCGATTGTGAATTGAGGATATTTAGAACTAAGACGCCGCGCGGCAATCCATTGCCTCGCGATCATCCCAAAACCGCCAAACACGAAAATATTAATCAACCACTGATGCCTGATATACCACCGCCCCATAATTCCGGCTTTATCATACTCCGACTTTCGGAACGTAGGCCGCTCTGGATCCTCAAAATCCCGTCCAAGCATCCCGTGATGCAACTTATGAATTTCAATATAAGTCACAAAAGGCGCATAGACATTCCATGACCAAAATCGTCCCCACCAGTCATCAAATCGTTTAATTCCCGTGTAAGTCCTGTGAATGCAATCATGCCCAGTCACAAGTACAGCCGTATAGACAAAAGCGAACGGGATGGTCGCCAACACCGCGAGCCTGTAGTCATGCTGCCAGAATACGATGACAGCGCCTGCAAGCCCCGCGAGAGTCAGTGTATGAATAAAGGCGTGTGTAAGGCCCTGGGTTGGCGACATTGCGCTCATCTGGGCGAGGGTGCGGGCAAGCTTCTGGCTATTGGTCAATACGGGCATGGTCATTACTGATTCCCTGATGTTTGTTTAAAATTATTTCGTTTTTTTTGATTTATTTTTTTTAGTGTTATGAGCTTTGGAACGCTTTACGGGTTTCGCTGAATCCTCGTCAGTCGCGTTCGAGAACGAGGACGGACGTGACTTGACGAGCCATCTTGATCGAATCCACTGCCCCTCATCAAGTTTGGCCCAACCACCGTGAATCTTAACGTGAACCTCATCACCACCTTTCAGACTGCCAACAATTTTTGAGAAGCGATTGGGTTGAGAGCGAATATTGAGTGTCGCGGCCTCAATGAACTTTTTCTGAGGCCCACTGCCGACTTTCGCCGGAGCGGACGCGTCCGTGGTTGCCTCTGGCAGCGGGCTTTCTGGCACCACTTGCCCACTGCGGACGTCGAGGGTGGCGTCCCTCACAGGTTTAGCATCAGGATTACTTTCAGAGCTACTTTCTGACTTAGCTTGCGGCTCCGGTGCCGGACCATCGGTATCCTTAGGCAAGACAGGCTCGTCCTTCGGAATCGCCTTTTGATCCGGATCTATCCTGCTCAGATCACCACCAGACACCGGCTCCTCGGGTTGCGTCTTTGAGCACCCGTAAAACGCCAGCGTAAAACAAACCATAAAAAATTGAACGCGAACAAATCCTGGCATTTATAACACCTATTCAGCGAAAGTTAATTCTGGCTGGCTTCCTCAACCATTGCCTTAAGCTTCTCAAGTCCCTTAAATCCCTCAAGGCGCCCTTTCATCTCCTTGGCGATGAAGACGAAAAATACCGGAAGCACCTCTGATTCTGTAATCTCAAGAATCTCCGGATGATCATCCGTACAAATCTGCGCGAACACAAGTCCGTGCTGATCCGCGGCCTCGATACGCTCGATAGCGGGAATCGACAGCTTGCAGGCTCCGCAGCCCTTTTTCCAGAGCTTCAAAAACACTTTATCACCAGCGTCGAGGTGCTTTTGGAGGTCATCCGGGGTCCAGTCTCGCATCATGCTCTCCTACTTGAGTTTGACTGTTTGATTCTGCATCAGTATCGACCAAAACCTCAAGTAATTCCTGACTTGCGCCAGGCTGAAAATCAGATAGTATGCACCCGTCAAAGATCTGAAATCAGCATTTATTATTGAATTGAAAGGTCATGTCTCCTATGAAAATCTCCCATGGCTCCCTGTTATTTGCGGCCGCTCTCTCAGCTCTCACATCACAAACAGCCCGCTCTGCTGAAAAAGTAGTCATCATTTCGCCGCACCGCAAGTCAATTCAGAACGAATACATCCCAACCTTCAAAAACTGGTACAAAACAAAATACAAGACTGACGTTGAAGTTGAGTGGATTGACCAGGGCGGCAGCAATGACGACGTGAAGTTCATCAAGACCAAGTTTGAGGCCAATCCCAAAACCTCAGGCATCGATATTTTCTGGGGCGGCGGGACAACGACTCATACCGAAATCGCGGCTGCGAAAATGGCGGACAAGCTAAAACTTTCCCCAGAGACTCAAAAGCAGATCCCCAAAATGGTCGGCGGCATGCCTACAATGAACAAAGAAGGCACGTATGTCTCTCAAGCCCTCTCGTCATTCGGGATTTTCTACAACAAAGCCATTCTAAAAATCGAAAAACTTCCAGCGCCAACCACATGGGAATCCCTCGCTGACGCTAAATACCGCGACAAACTGATTTTGACCGACTCCCGTAAATCAGGCTCCGCAAGCGTTACCAATCACGTAATTCTTGAAAGCCTTGGCTGGGACAAGGGATTTGAGCTTCTGACTGCGATGAGCGGCAACGCGCGACAGTTCACCCAATCGAGCTCTGACGTGATCAAAGCAATTGTCTCTGGTGATGCCGCAGCGACCCTTGCGATTGACTTCTACGCACTAGCGAAAATTGGCGACCTCGGCGCAGATAAACTTGGATTTATTCTTCCTGAAGCCAAAACCATCATTGAGGGCGACCCCGTAACGATTCTTAAAGGCGCTCCTAACCGCCTCGTTGCTGACCGCTTTGTTGAGTACATCATGTCACCAGAAGGTCAGGTCATCCTGATGCTTCCTAAAGGCGCCGCGGGCGGACCAAAAGCGGAGACTCTCGGTCGACTTGCCGTAAATACCGAAGCATACAAGATGACCGAGGGCAAACGAGTCAATCCGATGAACCCATTTACGGCCAAGGGGTTCATGACTTATGATTCAGAGAAGCAGGCGAAAACCCGCAAAGTTCTGGACGATCTTATTGGAGCCCAATTCATCGACAGCCACAAAGAGCTGCGGGATGCGTGGACTCGAGTGATCAAGGCTGGCTCAAAACCAGCTGATATCAAAGCGCTTTCTAAAATGCCCGCAACAGCCGCCGACGTTCTTAAACTAAGCGATAAATGGGACGACGCTGTATTCCGCAACGAAACTATCAATGCTTGGGTAAAGTTCGCTCAAGCCAAGTACGCCGCCGTCGCCAAGTAATCTCAGTAGGTTACCCGTGTAATGGCCTGCCAGCGGGCCTTTCCGGGTAACTCTATTCTTGAACTAATTATAGATTTTATGTTACTAGCGGACTCCCTTAGAATCCGCCTTCTTTTGTATTAAATTATACGCACGGAGTGACTACCCCGATGGAAGTTGTTTTTAAGAACGTCACCAAGCGCTACGGTAAAACCGTCGCCGTTGGAAATCTGAACCTAACAGTAAAATCTGGCGCTCTTCACTTCTTACTCGGGCCTTCCGGCTGCGGCAAAACAACAACACTTCGTATGCTCGCGGGACTTGAGTCTGTCACCGAGGGCCAGATTCTTTTTGACGGCAAGGATGTCACCCGCCTGCCCGCCGCTGATCGTGGCATTGGAATGGTGTTTCAGAATTACGCCCTCTGGCCACACATGACAGTCCTCAAAAACATCGAATACGGCCTGAAGCTACGAAAACTCCCTAAATCCGAGATAGAATCACGTATTAAGGAGGTTCTGCATATCACGCAATTGACAAGGTTCGTTGACCGCCTGCCGGGACAGCTTTCCGGTGGTCAGCAGCAGCGTGTCGCCCTGGCCCGGGCACTCGCGATCCGTCCCAATGTCCTCCTCCTCGATGAGCCACTCTCCAACCTTGACGCCAAACTCCGTCACGAGATGCGGGACAACATCAGCCGCATCCACAAAAAAACCGGCATTACAACCGTGTACGTCACTCACGACCAAAAAGAAGCCCTCAGCATGGGAAGCGATATTTCCATCATGCACTCCGGTATTTTGGTTCAGACTGCGCCCCCGCGGGAACTCTACAAGAACCCCGAGTCGCCATTTGTCGCCGGATTTATAGGTGAGACAAATATTATCCACGGTACATACAAAGGCAAAGACGGCAACGACCACCTGGTTGACACCGCCCTTGGCGTGATTCGCTCTGAGCGTAAATTTGGTGACTTCAAGGCCGGCAGCGGCGTATTCATCTCGATCCGCCCTGAATCCGTGGAACTTGCCCTCAAGCAATCCCCAAACGAGACCAATTGTTTTGAGATGACGCTTAGTCATCTCACGTACCTTGGCGACAGCGAGCAATTGCAATTCACCAAAGGCGATACCGTCATTAAAGCGAATTTATTTAACGCCCTCGATCATGGCCTTTCCGATGGCGATGGGGCCCGCGTTCGCTTCCCCAAAGACGCGACATTAGTGCTTCCTCCCGACATGCAGCTCGGAGCGGGGACCTGATCCAATGGCAACAACCTCCGTTGAGACGTCCTCACCACTAAAACGACTTATGAGTAACCTGCTGGGTTACGGAACTGTGGCCGTAACGATCATTATGATCGGCGTATTCCTGCTTCTTCCGATGTCGAAAGTCATGATTAAGGCCTTCTATAACGGCGACACATTTACCCTCGACTACTTTCGCCTTCTCTTTGACAATCACCTGATGGTTGAGGCGATGATCAACTCCTGCTGGGTGGCGTTCGCCACGACAATTGTCTGCACTCTGGTAGCTTTGCCTCTAGCTGTAATCGGCAGCAAATTTGATTTCCCAGGAAAGGGCCTCCTCTTGGGCCTCCTCCTGGTACCCATGGTCATGCCGCCCTTTGTTGGGGCCATTGGTTTTCAGAGATTTTTCGCCCGTTATGGCAGCGTAAATTTAATGCTCATCAACGCCAAAATAATCGAAACACCAATTGATTGGCTTGGCGATGCCAACAAGTTCTGGGCCGTTGTCATCCTTGGCGTCATGCATTTATACCCGATTATGTACCTAAACCTCGCTGCCGCCCTCGCCAACGTAGATCCCTCATTAGAGGAAATGGCCACCACACTCGGCGTCAAAAAATGGCGTCAATTCAAAGATATTGTCTGGCCTCTGGCACGCCCAGGATATTTTGCGGGAGCGATCATCGTATTCATCTGGTCGCTGACCGACCTCGGGACTCCGCTGCTCATAGGCTATCAGGATGTGATTCCGGTCCGGATCTTTAACATGGTCAGCGACATTAACGAGAACCCCATGGGTTTTGCGCTGGTGTTTATGGTTATTATGTTGACCGTAGGATTTTTCCTGCTGTCAAAGAGCACACTCAACGGCAAAAAATACGACATGATGGCCCGCGGCCACGTAACGAGCGCTGTCCGCAAAACAGGGCCATTGGGTACAATCGTCATTTATGCCACTCTGCTTTCGGTTATTTTATTCGCGCTCTTCCCGCATGTGAGCGTATTGATCACAAGTTTGTCCCATAACTGGTTTATGACGCCACTGCCGGTCGAATATACGCTTGAGCACTATGCGAAAGTCTTTAATCAGGATCTCCCGCTGCGCGGCATCGAGAACAGTCTATTCCTCGCCTCGCTCTCGACCTTGACGGATGTCATACTTGGCTGTCTCGTGGCATACGTGATCGTTCGTAAATTGCTCCCAATGACCGGACTGCTTGATTCTATCGTCATGATTCCCCTGGCACTGCCCGGTATCGTTCTGGCGTTTGGCTACGTTATTACATTTAGCGGGACATTCCTGGATCCGATGGAAAACCCCGTTCCTTTGCTCGTTATCGCGTACGCCATCCGGCGTCTTCCATACATGGTTCGCTCAGCGTCCGCTGGTCTTCAGCAGACTAGCACCAGCCTTGAGGAGGCCTCGGCGACATTTGGCGCAAGCCGCTTCTACACGTTGCGCAAGATCACGCTTCCACTTGTGCTCGCCAACGTTATAGCCGGAAGTCTTTTGTGCTTTGCCTATGCGATGCTGGATGTTTCTGACAGCATGATTCTCGCGATGAAAGACCAGTTCTATCCGATTACCAAAGTCATTTACGCGCTTTATCTGGAACAAGGCAGCGGCGAGTTTGTCGCATCTGCGCTTGGCATGATTTCCATGGGAATCCTGACCATCTGCATTATGGGCGCCTCAGTGGTACTGGGCAAAAAAATGGGTGAGCTGTTTAAGAGCTGAGTTTCGCCAGCGTTTAGGCGGCGTTGATTGCCTCATGCGACGCGTCGGGATCGATGAAATACAAGCGGTCATGATCAATGTCGCGGATTTTTTTGCCAGGCTCAAGAACGAACTCCTGAACCGCGAACGGCCTGGTGATGTCCAGGAGAACCGCGGACCCGAAAACAACACGATCTCTCTCTCCGTGATTCATGCGGATCAGTTTACCGGCGCCCTGAATCCTCCGTGCCCGTCCGGGAACCTCGCCCAAAGCCGTGACCTTTTGATGTCCGACCGGACCCATCATCCCAATCAGAGCGTCACCACAAGAGACGCCAATATCGATAGCTTCAGGAAGTCCATAACGAGCGACAAACTCCCGCTTTCCAAGAATCAAATCATAGGAAAATTGAAGCGATTGATTGACCAGGTCATTCTTGTCACCCACGTCCTTTGAGTAAATCACTACAAAGAACTCATCGGCAATCCAGTCGGTATAATAATTACCATCAGGAAAGGCATTAGATAATATGCTCTCGCACATATCATAATAATCACCGAGGCCCTTCGAGAGCGATTCGACCGACATTGTCTCACTCAGAGCCTGATATCCGCGCCAATCCGAGCTAATACAGACACATCGTCTGGAGCGTGGCGCAAAAGCCTCAGATATACTGATGTTTCCGGACGCTGACTGCCTGACTATTTTCGCGGGGGCGGCGCGAATCAGCAAATTGTACTCAAGGCGGGCCATCCTGACATATTGCGCCTTATGGGCCTGTGTAAACACGAAGCTGGCGATCGAGGCAACGCTATTAATTAGTCCAAGTAAAAATCCGAGTTTATGACCGCCAAACGCCCAATAGCCAAGACCGCAACAAATCGACATCCAAAGTACATGAAGTTTTTTGCTTCCGGGATCCATCAGCAGTGCAAACATACAGATCATAATGGCGGCTGCCCCGGATATAAAAATTCCCTCAGGATCACCCTGGGCAATATAACGCCTCGCAGAGATAGAATACGCCACAGGGATAATGATCAGCAAAACGGGATAAACATGACGAATAAGCATCTCCCGCGCGGGGGTCTCAATTATCATCGCGAGGCAAAGCAGCCCGCTGATAACATGCGTCGCTATCAATTGGGCCGCCATGTCCGGAAGAGCGACAAATGGCATAATCGACGCGGCGAAAATATGAAAGGCGACAGCAACCTTAAGAGTGACCTCTGTTTGCTCAAGATGGCGGCGCGTCATTCTCGCAGCAACGAAAAACCGCTCGTCTGCCGACGCGACGTCTACCGTGATTTGACTTAAAAAACGCCGGACTCCCATAGGCCCTCCCATTTAGCGGTATCGGACATGCTGATCATTCCTTGATAGGCAGAATCTGCCGGGCGCGACCTGTCCGGCTAAGAGCCTCAGTCCGGCATTTTCGCGAGCAGCGGATTATCCGCCCTTCGCGTAAGCATGCCCCGCATGATCCGCGGAGCTATGCCGCTACCGATCAAAAATCCAATAATCCAGGTACTAATAGAACGTGGGAGTGGGTTTTGCGCCAAAAGTAATCCCGCCCGCTCCTGAATTTTGTGAACCTTAAGAACCTCGGGCTCACGCCGCCGTTGAACATTGTCTAAGACCGCTTTGGAGAAGTCTCCCAACTTAAAACACCGCGCGGTAACATTATCAGCCACAATCGCTGTTTCCACTGCGATCGTAACCCCAACAGCGCCCGCCGGCGAACACGTATGGGCGGCATCCCCGATAAGTAATAGCCCATCCTGTGCCCATTCAGAGACTCGCTCCACAACCGCTGACAGCAGCGTAAAGGATTTAAAGTCAATAAGCTTCCTGGAGAACTCGCGAAACATAGGATGTGTCGCGTCAAGCATAGCGGCTAAAGATTCCGTCCCGGCCTCGCGAAATTTCTTGAAGGAACCAGGCGAAATGAGAAGACCACATTGAATTTTGTGGGGACGCTTAGGAAGAATCAGACAATTTAGACGGTCTCCCAGAAAAATATCCGCTCCGTGAACATACGACTCAGGACGCTCCATCTCAAACCACATGACGTCAAACTGATGAGATTGGTGAGAGAGTTTAAAGTCACCCAGCTTGCGCAGCGCTGAAAAGCGGCCGTCACTTCCAACCACGACCTTGGCATGATGCTCGTGGATGTCACCAGAGGACGTCTCATAAGTGATGCCACACACCTGGCCGCCATCTCGAATAAGTCCAGTGACCCTCGAGCCAAATTCCACGTGACATCCAGGAAATGCGTCCGCGGCGGCTTTAAGTCCGGTCAACATGTCAGGCTGGGTCATCCAGGTGAAAAAAGGAAATGTTTTATCAATGTCAGCCGCTTTGATTAAGCCACGCAACGTTCCACGGACAAAAAAGCGCAGGGCGTCAAACTTTTCTTGAGGAATTGAGGTAAAAAGGTCCGCGAGTCCTGCCTCAGTTACAGCGTGCCAAAAACGGGGCTGCAACACCTCGCCGCGAAACTCCCGGTGAAAATCCGGGTTCCGCTCGATAACTTTGACCGTTAGCCCCCGTCTCGCCAAGAGCAGCGCGAGAATCATGCCTGCGGGACCGGCACCGACAATGACGACATTGCTTGAGCGTGGCGCTGAAATATCTGACATAAAAACCCCTTATGAAACAACCTGCCATCCGCGAAACTCCGCGATCAGCATGCCACTCACGAAAACAAAAATCCCCCTCAGAAGTAACTCTGAGGGGGATTTTGTGAAGCTAAACGTATGATTAGTTAGACATCGAGTAGCCAGCCATCGGGAAGGCGAAGGTGGCCGTATCCAGGCTCTGCACGGTGACCTTAGTTGCCGTGTAAGTCGTATTGTTGGTCGCGAGGGGGACGCCGATGATGCCGCTACCGTGAGCCTCAACTGCCGATGTACTGCTCAAGATCATTCCCGAGAGATCCGCGGTTGCAGCCTCGATTTTCTGACGAATCGCGGGGCTATCGACCGTGATGTCCAGTCCATTAACAGACTTCGTGAAGTCCACCAGTCCGATTTTGGTCGGAATGCTCTTGGCGATACAAACGTCGCCAGTCATTGTACCTGCGTAAGTCCTGCCATCGTAAGTTACGTTTGTTGTTATGTTCAGGTGAAACACGTCACAAGCATAACCGGCGACAGTAGTGCTGCCTGTTTTTGAATACGTGAAACCTGTGATGTCAGCCGAAATTTGAGTTCCCTGAAGATCAACCTTGGAGCATGCGCCCGTAATGATCTTCTGATCACGTTTACTGGTTGGATCCTTGGCACAATTTCCCGCTAAAGATGAGTTGTTGAAGAAAACAGAGTCAAGTCGCTGTCCACTTGCTATATCCAGACGATAGTCAGCGTCTGTCACCGCGAGTTTAGTTAACCCTTTAGTAGATACAGAGTTTTTATCGGGAATTTTCCAGCTTGTTGTCGTCGCGTAACCATCGATTACAAACCCGTTCGGGCTTGTAGTGCTCGCCGGTGTCTGACTATTCGGGGTTCCGGTTTGATCCGTTGAATTCCCATTAACAGGAGCGGAGTTTCCGCCCCCTCCACCGCTTTTTGCCCCACAACCAGCCGCGAGCGCGGCAATGAAGGCGCCTTTTACTACTAATTTCATAATTACTCCTCTGATGTGTGAGAAGGCCTCACTCGAGGTCTTCATTTGTCGGACTATACGCCGATTTTAATAAAATGCAAGTTTATTTTAAGAGTTTTAAAAAAATATTAATATTTCAATAATAAATGCAATAAAAACAACATGTTATGATAGGATTATTTTCAGAAGCAACAATAGATAATCATATATATATTGACATTTTTATTAAAAACCATTAAAAACCAACCAGAGGCAGACGTCATGGTGACTCATCTGTCAAAACACATGCTAAAGGATCATTCCCATGAACAAGTTATTTGTGACAGCCTCCACGTTGACCTTAATAACGGCATGCGGTTCATTGAACGCGGCTAAATCAAACGAGACGTCGACCAGCAGCGTAGCGGTCGGCGCCGAAAGCGCTTCCGCGAAAAGACCCGTTCTGATTGACGCTCTTTCCATTTCGCCAATAAACGGTGGAATTAATCCGCTATATAGAGCCTATGACCTGAAAGCGCGCGTCGAGATTGGCGGCAATCCTTGTATGGCTGAAGGCATTAAGGCGGAATTGATCAGCGCGCGTGAAGGCGACAAGATGATCGTCAAAGCGGTCAGAAACGCTGTCACGAAGCGTGTCTGCACGATGGAGTATAATCCTGTGTACGATACGATCAAAACAACGATCCACTACGACTCCTCGGAGGTCAAAGACGTCATCATCGAAAACTACAAAGAAATGGGCGCGAAGGTCAGCATTAAAGACATCCAGATATAATCATTAAACTGGTTTCAGTCCTGAGTTGTTACGCGCGCCAATGGATTTCGCGACAGGGACTTTAAGTTGATCGCGATTTTTTGTCGGCCGCGAACGCCCTTGATTATTTTAATGCGCTCATAATGGACTGCTCAGCCGCCATGATATTGACCCAGCATGTTATGGCCTCTTTTTGAATAGATAGTGGCCGACACACCACTCCCGTCCTTCACGATAATTCCATAACTCGGCGCAGGCCATAAAGAAAATACGCCAGCGGTTAAGCATCACTGTAGGGCTATCACCCTGCGGGTTGGGATTTTGTGCAAACACCTCAAGAGCCTTAGCCCTGTTTGCGTCAAGATTCGCAAGCCACCCCTCGGCAGTTCTGCCGTAGTGCGTGCCATCGACAAGCCACTGAGACTCGATCACAAGCCGCTCCTGAAATCTCAGCGGAAGATCAAACGCCGGCATAATCCCGCCGGTGAAAAAATGTCGCCCCATCCAGTTATCCTGACCCTCGGTCTCAAATGGATACGTATAAAACCGGTGCGTAAAAATATGGAAAAAGAGCTTTCCATCAGGCTTAAGCCACCCTGAGATCCGGTCAAAAAGAAGCTTCCAGTTTCGCATGTGCTCAAACATCTCAACGGACACAACCCGGTCAAACACTTTATCAATGGCAAACTGATTCATGTCACAGGTGATGACCTGAAGATTGCGAAAGTTTTTTGCTTTGGCGACACCCTGGATGAAATCACGCTGGGTTGCGCTGTTTGAGACCACAGTAATTTTAGAGTCCGGATATTTCTCGGCCATCCAAAGCGAAAGACTGCCCCAGCCGCAACCAAGTTCCATAATATCCTGACCATTTTTTAGACCCGCCCGTTCACAGGTCATGGCGAGCATAATTTCCTCAGCCTGATCAAGGGTTTCCGATCCTGTGGGATAATAACAGGAACTGTATTTCTTCCGGGCGCCAAGACTTAATTCGTAAAACGCTGTAGGTACCTCGTAATGCTGGGTATTGGCGTCCGCGGTATGTAACGCTAGCGGTGCCTTTGCCATGGAGTCAAAAAAAGTCATAGACTCCGCCCATGATTTTTCCTCGGATTTGCCCTCGCACTCACGCAGGCGATCTCTGAGCAAACCGCGAATTCCCGCACGCGTCAAGCTATCCGGTACAAGACCGCGTTCCGCCAATTCAATGCCTGAGATCATCGGCTGGCCTCCATTTTTCGGGTGCCTGGGTACTTGGGTTTGGTCAGTAGA
Source organism: Oligoflexales bacterium (assembly GCA_947468665.1). Classification (GTDB taxonomy): domain Bacteria; phylum Bdellovibrionota_B; class Oligoflexia; order Oligoflexales; family RGVZ01; genus CAMDKS01. Next base: position 82,104 of record CANILH010000003.1, read on the forward strand.
AACTGACAAACACCAATCACACGCTCCGAGAATCCTCCTTCGCAGTAGGCGAAGTAATAATCCCACATCCTGAGGCCCTGATCATTAAATCCCATGGAGCGAAGCTTAGGCTCCGCCTGCCAAAAAGACTTTCTCCAAGTGTTCAGAGTACGGACATAATGCGGAGTCAGATCCTCAAAACTAGACATTACCATGTCAGTTTTATCCCTGACGGACTCCATCATGCGGGTAACCGACGGAATATTGCTGCCGGGGAAAATATATCTTTGGATAAAATCCACATTGCGAATGGCATAATCATAGGCCTGATCGCGAATCGTGATTGCCTGAATGGCGGCCACGCCGTTTGGTTTAAGCAGGTGACTGACCTTCTCAAAATAGGTATCGAGATAATGATGACCAACCGCCTCAATCATCTCGACACTGACGACTTTGTCAAACTGACCCTCAAGCTTGCGATAGTCACAAAATACCGGGATAATAAGATTCTCGAGACCGAGCCTGCGTACTTCGCTCCGAACGTGATTGTATTGATTCAAGCTGATGGTCGCCGTCGTAACCTTACATCCGTAGTTACTGGCAGCATAGATCGCTAGAGCCCCCCAACCAGATCCAATCTCGAGTAAATGATCATCGGGAGTGAGCGAAAGCTTCTCGCAGAGACTGTTAATTTTGCGAAGTGACGCCCCTAGCATTGTAGATGCCTCGGTTGAAAAAATTCCTGAGCTATAGGATATCGTTGGATCAAGCCACGCCGCGAAAAAATCGTCGCCCAGATCATAATGGGCCGCGATATTCTTTCTTGCCTGTTTAATCGTCTCTCGACGGGCGAAGTGCCAAAGTTTCAATGCCGGCCACGTTAGCACGGCCAAACCACCCTCCATATTCTCCATGATCTCGCGATTTCCGCAAAAAATCCTAATCACAGCCACCAGGTCATCAGTGGTCCAATCCCCGTCCATATAAGACTCGGCCGCACCAATGCTTCCACCAAAGACGACACGCTCCCACATGGACGAACGAACAATATTAATCGCGGCCCGGGGCTCACCCTGCCTGGCCTCCCCGCAAGTCATTGAAAACTCACCATCTGTAATCAACAGCGTGCCGTAGCGGATCTTGGAAAGCTTACCCACCAAAATAGCCCGCAAGGGTTTCGCGAGCCAGTCGCCTGTCCATCCGCTGATCATAGTTCTCATAAGCGCCTTTGTCATTTTGTTGACTCCTCTCTTGTCGCGGTCCTTAGCCGCGGATGATCATAAAAAGAAACTCGTTTAATTAGAAACAGCACCGCGGCATTGATGTAAATCCCAAACAAAATTTTCGTTGTCATAAGTGGCATCAAAAACATATGCCAATAAAGCGACTTGAGGGAGAACTCCTGCCGACGCAAAACCAAATGAGCCTCAAAATCCAGACGTTCAGCGGTTTTATTCCAAACACCAACCGTAAGATCCTCACCGGGCGCCCGCAAAAGCCACGTGTAATCCATATCCATCGGCAGAAACGGCGACACATGAAATTGTTTCTTAAACGAGAACTGATGTGGCTTAAGTGGCGACTTCTCTCTCATATCGAAAACGTAACAATACCGTTCGCCCCACGGCGTATTCGTGATCTCACCAACAATATACTGAAGAGTCTCACCTGTGTCGTAACAGTAATAAAGAGCCAGTGGATTTATAACAAACCCGAAATAACGCGGCTGCGCGAGCATAAAAGTCTCGCCCTGCCATATCACGCCAGTCTTGTCTTTAATTTCCCCGGATAGTCTTTCACCAAGGGTTTTCTCGGGCCTGTGACCCATATAGTCTAACGGCATGACGGACACGGCCGCAAAGGATTTCTTTGGGATGCCCGCGACATGGTCGGCAGATCCGTCCATCTCGCCAACCCGCAGCCAGAGCATATAAACACCGTAGCTAAACGCGTGATCATGCTGGACGTAACGCCGGTGATCGACAGTCCCAACATAGATCGCGTTGCTCAAACGCGCATTAGCGACTTTCGCCTTTGCCATCATCTAAAGCTCCAGTCCGGGCTCAATGGCCTTCACAACCCGCAACGCGCTGACGACACCATCCTCGTGAAATCCATTAGCCCAGTACGCCCCGCAGTAATGGGTCCCTCTGACACCGGAAATCTCATGATGTCGGGCCTGAGCTCGTGTGGAGCTCACAGAGTATACAGGATGCCGATACTGAAGTATTTTGATCATTTTTGCTGGATCTATATGGCTTTCACAATTCAGACTCACAAGAAATTGCGTCTCGCAGTCATGCCCCTGAAGAATATTCATATTGTAGGTCACCGACACACTCTCGGCATTCCGGTCAAACAAATTGTAATTCCATGCCGCCCAAGCGAGTTTACGTTTCGGCATAACACTTACGTCCGTATGAAGACACACGCCGTTACTCACAAATGGCATTGCGCCAAGGATATCACGCTCCTCACGGCTTGGATCCTGGAGAAGCGACAAGGCGACATCACTATGACACGCGAAAATCACCTGATCAAATGCCACGGAGGGGCCGTCGGCCAATTTAATCACGAAGCGGTTATTTTCCCGCGACACTCCACACACAGCGGAATTCAGTCGGCTCCGCTCACCGAGATCGCCGCGAATTTTATCGACATATGCCCGCGACCCGCCGCGAACCGTGTACCACTGCGGTCTGTCGTTGATGTTCAGAAAGCCGTGATTATCAAAAAACCTGGCCAAAAAATGAATGGGCATCTCCCCAACACGTCCCGTCCCTGCCGACCACACTGCTCCGACCATCGGCCGAACGTAATAAATCTCAAGCTCCGCCGGGAACCCGTGCCGCCTTGTAAACTCACCCAGGGTTTCTTCTGTCGGTGGACGCGTAAGCAGGTCCTTGCACGCAGTATTAAATTCATGAATTCCCCAGACCATACGCCAGAATTTCGGGCGTACTAAATTGCGCCGCTGGGCAAAAAACGAGTTGATGGACGTGCCGTTATACTCCAGGTCATCAGAGTC
>CANILH010000004.1 GCA_947468665.1 Oligoflexales bacterium
ACTTATTAAAGTCTCCAATGGAGACTTGTCTCACATAAAACCCGAAGATTCTATGTGCGACGAAATACAGCAACCTGTTGATTGGTTCTTGTTTTTCTGTCGATTCACTATTCAGTTTTCAAAGAGCACTCGTTTTGCGAGGGGAGGGTTTTAAACGATTTAACCGTCTTTTGTCTAGTGAATTTTACGCTGTTAGCGTTTTTTCTTTAGACACGATTTCAAAGCCTAAAACACAGTCTCTAACCCGAGGGAGAGAGGTTATAGGCGAGCAACCCAGAATGGTCAACGAATTTCTACTGGTTCATTAATTATTTTTATGGGTAAAAAATATCTTCTGATATCGGATGGTTACAATCGGATGGCGCAATCATATTTGCGCCTACCCTTGTCTTCCAGTCCGCGGCTATCCACCACACAGCGTAAGGCCCCGGCTAATTCCCGGGGAATTTCCGTCAGAGCCGCCTGCGACTGAGCCCGGCGAATCTCGTTGAGGGTATCGACCATCGAAGACGAGACGGAAAGCGATTCTTTACGCCCCAATTCCCGTGCGTCATCAGATATTCCACCACGGGTAATTCTACGCACAGTGCAAATAGCGTTCACATCGCGCTGCAAAACCCGACATGAAATAATTCCCGACAAATCCGTGACTGTATCCCCAAAAATTGATTCTCCGCGCAGAAGTCCCGCGAGCTCAAACGCGACATCATCAAAGTACACGGCCTCATTGTGCGCGCGAACCCTGCTAAATAAGCACTTCACCTCATCTTTGTCAGAAAATGGCGGTGCTTTTTTGCCGATAACCTCACAGGTAGAGTCCGCGACAATTCTAGGCTCAATATCGACGTCCTTACGTGTCTCAAGTATTTTTTTACGCAAGCCAACAGATAGAGCGTTACTCATCAGAGATTCCAATCCACCCTTTGCCTGAATGAGACAGGAAACAAAACCACCCTCATCGCGACATCTGGCGACACCAGCACGACTGGAATTCTCGGCGGATGGAGTCGCCAAACGCTGCCATAACGCGAAATCAGTATAAATTTCTGGGCCCACCGGCTGTACACGGCCCTCTGCAGCGACTACATCTTGTTCTGCAGCATCTTTTGAAGCCAGCGAAGATCGCTTTTTGCCTGACGCGAGCGGTGCCGTACTCCGGCACCCCGTGAACGCGATCAACAAAAAAAACAAGCCGACTCGAAACACGGTCATAAGCGGAAATCTCCGTCCAAAAATTCGTCTGTATCGGGGCTCATGGACACAGTGATGTAATTTGTAACTCTTGCTACTAGTTTACGCTGAACTAACTCTGGACGCAAAGACTGATTGCGCGATGGCACAGGGGAACATAGATTATTGAGGTCAAATGTGAGTCAGGTCTTGTTCGGAGAAATACCCCCATGAGCAAATCCACGGCAAAGCGCCAAGTTCTCACCGTAGTCATGGATGGTGTGGGATTATCATCCAATGAGTTTGGTAACGCCGTCGCGAACGCCGCTAAACCAAACCTGGAATGGTTGCGAAAAAACGCCACCTGGCGAACTCTGATAGCTCACGGCAAGGCGGTAGGCCTTCCTTCCGACAGTGACATCGGCAATAGCGAGGTTGGTCATAACGCTCTCGGCGCGGGACGAATCTTTGACCAGGGTGCTAAACTCATACAGGCGGCCATGGCCTCCGGCACCATTTTTACCGCACCAACCTGGAAGAACCTTACCGCTCACGTCATAGCCCAAAACACCACGCTTCACTTCCTTGGACTCCTATCCGACGGAAACGTCCACTCCCACGAAGACCATCTTTACGCAATGCTGCGCCGCGCCAAACAAGAAGGCGTCAAAAAAGTGAGGGTCCACGTGCTTTTTGACGGCCGGGACGTGGCAGAAAAGAGCGCTGAGGCCTATATCGATCGGCTTGAGAAGGTGCTGAAAGAGCTTCGCTCAAATACCTATGACGTTGAGGTTGCCTCTGGCGGCGGCCGCATGAAAATTACCATGGATCGCTATGAAGCCGACTGGAGCATGGTAAAAACTGGGTGGGATTGTCACGTTCACGGAATTGCCGCCGATAAATTTCCATCACTCTCAGCGGCGCTAACGAAATACAGGACCGATAAATCCATCACCGATCAATATATTCCGCCATTTATTATCGAGAAGGCGGGGAAACCCACTGGTAAAATCACTGATGGTGACGCCGTTATTTTCTTCAACTTCCGAGGCGACCGAGCCATCGAGATCAGCAGAGCCTTTACTGAGAGTTCCTTCACGAAATTTGACCGGGGACTATTCCCCAATACGCTTTATGCCGGCATGATGCAGTACGATGGCGATTTGCTCATTCCGGAGAATTATCTTGTGTCACCGCCAGCTATTTCCGACACTCTCGGGCAGTTTCTCGCGAAGTCAGGCGTACGGCAATTCGCCTGCAGTGAAACCCAGAAGTTTGGCCATGTCACCTATTTCTGGAACGGCAACAGAAGCGGTTACTTTGACAAAAAAACCGAGGAATACCTTGAGATCAAATCCGACGCAGGTATCACGTTTGATCACAAACCATGGATGAAAGCATACGAGATCACGGAAGAAACCATGAAACGTATGAAGTCTCACTCGTTTGACTTCGGGAGAATCAATTTCCCAAATGGCGACATGGTTGGTCACACAGGAAATTATGAGGCGGCGCTGGTAGCTGTTGAGACTGTTGACTTGATGCTTGGCAGGCTGATTGAGGCGGCAAAGGTCTCAAATACAATTCTTATTGTCACCGCAGATCACGGCAACGCCGACGAGATGTTTGACGCCAAGGCGAAAGATTTTCCGAACTGGAAGGATCTTTCATTAAACGAGAGACCAACCCCAAAAACAGCGCACACCGTTAACCCGGTACCCTTCGCAATTTTCGATCCTTCCCGGGCACTACCCTGGACACTCGATCCGTCCATACAGCAAGGAACCCTTGGGAACGTCGCTAATACAGTTCTCACGCTACTGGGACTTCCCACGAGGGATATTTATTTACCAAGCCTGATCATCAAGGATTAATGAGCATGCAAGAAAGTGATGTCTGGCAGGACTCAAAGACCGCGTTTGGAAAGCTTTGCGGGACAATCGCTGCTCTGAGACACCCTGTAACAGGCTGTCCCTGGGATCTTGAGCAGACGCACTCAACTCTTCGGAAATATATGATCGAGGAGGCCTACGAGGCCGCCGAGGTGATGGATCCTGAGAACCCGTCCAAGCTTCGCGATGAGCTAGGCGACGTATTATTGCAGGTCGTCTTGAACTCACAGCTTGCCAAAGACGCCGGCACGTTCACCATCAAAGATGTCATTGAAGGGCTGAACGCCAAAATGCGCAGACGTCACCCTCATGTGTTTGGTGAGGACGGCAATCCTGACGCCACTAAAAACCGCGAAAAAGCTCAAATTCGCGCCAAATGGGAAGATGTCAAAGCAAAAGAGAACGGAACGGCGAAACAGCCTTCCGCCGGCGTTTTTTCGCACTTAAAGCCCGGATCGGTTACCCCCGCAGGCCTGATGGCGGTTGCCATAGGTAAAGTCGCCAAAAAGATCTCTTTTGACTGGGGAAGCTCACTTGAGGTTTTCGCGCAGGTTGAGAGCGAGGTTAACGAATTAAAGCACGAGGTCAAAACAAGTAAGAGCAAAACGAAGATCTATGAGGAGATGGGAGATGTATTCTTCTCGTTAGGCCAGCTCTGTAGACATCTGGATATTGACCCCGAAGTATGCGCGATGGACGGCAACAAAAAATTCCTAAGGCGCTTTGAATTGCTTGAGGACATCGCAAAATCTGAGGGCGTTGACATCCACGCGGCAGGCACGGCGAGACTTGAAGATCTATGGCTTAAGGCAAAGGCCCGTGAGCAACACGCCACCCCAAAAGGAACACCATGACATCAGAACCCCGCGAAAAAGTTATTTTAACGACCGACGGTGCTTGTATCGGGAACCCCGGCCCCGGCGGCTGGGCGGCACTCCTTAAGTTCAAGTCTAAGGAAAAAATGCTTTCCGGCAACGAGGCTGACACGACCAATAACCGGATGGAGCTTTTGGCTGTCATTGAGGGTCTTCAGGCCTTAAAGCGCAGGTGTCATGTCACGGTCGTTACTGATAGCCAATATGTGATGAAGGCCTTTAAGGAAGGTTGGCTTGAAAAATGGGAGGGTAACGGCTGGAAAACTGCCGACAAAAAGGCCGTTAAAAATCAGGATCTTTGGGAGTCACTTCTCACACTTGAGGCCGAGCACGATGTGCATTGGGAATGGGTCAAAGGTCACAGCGGCCACCCGGATAATGAACGCGTGGACCAGGAAGCACGGTCCCAGGCTGAGCAGGCGCGATAAAACCGCACCAGACTGCTCATCACAAAGTCAGCTATCCCTTGACAGAAATAGCTGTCATTGCTACAACCTCCCCCTCTCGGTGGGTAACTTTACTGTCAACTCACCAGTGTGAATGGTTCAACTAACGTATAAACATCGTATTTTATTGGGGTTTCCTGTGGCCAACCATAAGTCATCAACTAAAAGAGCTCGCTCCGCAATCGTTAAGCGTGATCACAACAGCCAGTATCTCGGCAGCGTACGCACCTCGATAAAACGCTTCCGCTTCGCCCTTGAGGCGCTCAAAGCCGGAACAGAAAAAGACATTAAGAAAGTCGAAGCCCTTCTTTCCAAGGCTCAGGAGCTATTAATGAAAGCCTCAAGCAAGGGCATCGTCCATAAAAAAGCCGCAAGCCGCAAAATAAGCCGTCTTGCTCAAGCAACGAAATCCGCTACAGGAACCAAGAAATAATTCTTAAAACTGTAAGTGACACTGAAAGCCACCCGTAGCTAGCCTACTGGTGGCTTTCAAGTTTTTCGATCGCCATGGCGAGATTCGGGTGATCCCCTATGGACTCCCGGACCATCAATAACGCCCCAAGGGCAAGAGGTGTCTCAGCGTTCTCCAAGCATGCCTGGACTAAAAGACTGAGCGAGGGAGACTGAAGCCCGCCGATGGACACAGCCTTCTGAAGCCAAAAGACAGCCTCATCAAACATTTTAAGGCGTCGATAGACGAGTCCAACACCGGCGAGACACTGATAATCATTTGGATTTACGGCCAGCCCCCTTTTAAAGAAACTCAAGGCGTCCTCGTGGCTGTGACCATGCCACGCAAGATATCCTAGCCCACGTAGGGCATGATAATTCATGCCATTAGATTTAAGAGATTCTTCAAATGACGAAATCGCCTCGTCTCCGCGGGAAAGAGCCGCCAGGGCGTCTCCGCGAATCCTGAGCAGCTCTGAATGTGTCGCCACATCACAAGTCGAAGAGAATTCGCGCGCCTCCTCACATGCGACTAAAATATCCTTAGCGTCTTTAAATGTAATGGGAACCTGATGGGCCTCAACAAACGAAACCAATCCAAGTTTCCGCGCCGCGCTCTCATCATGTCCACACAGGACATCAAGGCGTCCCTGGATGATTCCCGCAGCGATGCAAGGTGACAGACCGGCGGCGCAAAGTTCGCCCCTCGCGTGCCTCTGCCCGGAGTCTCGAGAAAGATTTGAAATAACCTCTGCCAGACTTATAGCGATATCAATCGCGGAAAAATCATCCATTCTTGACACCAGCAAACCCGAAAGCCAGTCATCGGCGAGCGTGCCGCCCGGAACAATTATTTTCACGCCGCTAAACGCTGCCGACAACACATGCCATGGCATAGCCTCCAGCTCCTGTTTACCCGCCGGACGACCCTCAATCAGCACATCAGTTGCCGCAAGTAAATCGCCTAGAAATGGCGTGGTGTCCTGCGATAAAATCATGGTTATGGGTCCAAGTCCAAGATCGGCGACTAAATATTTTAATTCTGCTGACGCAGCTCCCTCACCACAAATCAGTAATCTAATCCGCTGACGAAGCTCCGGCCGTATCTTATTAAGCGCCAGCCTTATGCCCTGGAAAATTGTCCCGGCCGGCTCCAGATCCTCGATTGATGTCATCAGAGTCAAAAGGAGACAATCCTCCGGTAACACCACATAGGATTTGAACTTCGCCGCCCGTTCCACTGAATAGGCGAATTTCTCAGGATTTGTGGTCGCCCGGAGCCTCTGGATCTTATCACCAGGAACTCCCTCCATAGCCAGTAACTGCTCAGCGCGCCTCGACGTTGGGAAGAACACGTCTGCATGGTGGTGGATATCATGCTGAATAGCCCTGATATTCGAATACTTCTCATATATGAATGGCTGATGCTCGTGTGTCACACACGCAAATGGAATACTTAGCTTTCGTGACGCTCGCAGTGCCTGAAACGTATATAATTTACTGGTCTCAATCCCCACAACCAGGTCCGCGCCCGCGAGATGCCGATCAACATTGCGCAAAAATCCCGGCATATCGGCGATACGAGGAAACATCACGACTGGCAGCGATGTCGTTATATTTGACTCGACGCTATCAATGGCGAAAATCTCAACACTATGGCGGAGCGCCAACTCTTCCCAAACGCGCGGCAACGCCGAATCATTAAGCGTTCCCGCGATGACTTTTATTTTTAACCTCCGCTTCATATCAACTCCTAGTGCGAAAGTTTAACCGCGTCCCTGGCCGCTGTTAAGGCGCCTGATGTCCGAACCTCGGACATCGTAAAGTACGAGTCCGCGACATTGCCGTCCCGAATCGCGACACCAACAGAGACCGATGTTGACTCAAACTTGCTTTTAGCCCTGATGGGAACAAGGATTTCCTTGCTGGCTCCGGCAGGAATCCTTCCGATGGCGTAATCCGATTTTGGCAGGGACACTTGCTCACCACCAAGATTGATCGCTGTCAACCTAACGTCATTAACATCTGAATCACCCTGATTTGAGACGACAACACTAAACGCACCTGTCTCGCCAGGATCAAGTATCTTAGGTTCGACGCTGGTTGGTCCGTCGATAAACTCTACTTTCGCTACAATCCGGGACGGTTCACGTTCGTCAACATCAATCAAGAACTCACCCTGCGCGTTCGGGAGTGCCTGCGCGTCAATGGCGATGCCGGCGTTAACATAATGACGACCAGCGGCCAGGGAAGCCGGCGTAGATATCTTTATCACACCATCTTTTGAATGCCCCGGCGCAATTGAGCCCACTAGAACTTCCTTGGTTTCTAGCCCGGAGACTGGAGACTGTATAAAAACAGATACGTTTTCAGCTACCGTTGTGCCCAAATTGGAAATCTTCCAGGGAACGTCTGACGCGCTACCCGCAACCGTTTTCAGTCCGATAGGAGGAGTTTTAATCCTAAGCGCGAGAGCGGTCGAATCCGGGACAAGTCGCGCATGGACTGACCACCCAACCTGGTGCTTTGACCGCAACCAAGCCAACGCTTCCTGTGACATGCCGGATAATTTCTGCTTGATCTCTGGCATCGCGAGCGCGATCCAATGCGTAGACCGTCGGGCACCTTCCGGCAAGCTCCGACCATAGGTATCTGAAACTTTCTTAAAGAGAGTCATGGCGGTGGCCATTTCAGGATCAAACGCCTCGTTTTCGCTGTCGGGAGAACGCTCTTTGCTCAGGAAGTATCCCTTCATAGATGACGTTGACCTGGTGGAAGCTGCATTTGCGACTGCGCTCAAATGATTCGGCAGAAACTGCTCGTTTCGATAGCGATAAGGGCCAAATAAATTCAAATTTTCCGCACTTTGAAGCACTGGCTGAATCCATATGTCAGGGATAATGCCGATATTTTGAATGCTCTTATCGGCCGGCGTGAAGTACCTTGCGATAGTTAACTTTAGAGCTCTCTGCTCAGGAAGCTCAAAGACTGTCTGGACTGACCCCTTACCAAAACTAGGCTGGCCAATTACCACTGCCCGACCGTTGTCCTGGAGAGCTCCCGCGACAATCTCACTGGCGGAAGCACTGTCCTCATCCATCAATACTACGACAGGATAGTCGCCTTCATCATAAGACATGCTTGCGCGTTCGATCTCCTCACGGCGACCGCGAGTCGTTACGACAATCCCCTTATCAAGAAAAATATCACTGACGAGTACCGCCTGATCAAGAAGTCCACCTGGGTTGCCTCGCAAATCGAGCACTAGACCGGTCATAGGCGACTTTTTTCTAAATTTGTGAATGTGATTGATAATTTCCTTATTGGTTCGAGAAGCGAAATTCTCAACCGATAACCTTAAAACGTGCAACCCGTCCTGGTGGTATTCTCGGGGTTCAACTGAGTCTACCTCTATAATCTCACGGCGAACTAATGTCGCGAGAGGAGCCCACGCGCCAGATCTGAGAGTCAGCAGCTGCGCGCTGCTCCCTGGTTCACCCCTCATATGCGTGATTAACTTATCAAGCGTAAGCCCATAGGTACTAAATCCGTCGATGGATAAAATCTTGTCATTTTTTCTGATCCCCATGCGCAGCGCCGGGCTTTTTGGCAATGGCTTCAGTACAGTTAGCACGTTCTCACGCACCCCGACCAGAACACCAAGCCCCCCGAATGCTCCCTCAGTACCTTGCCTGAGATCCATATATGCCTCAGAAGAAAGTAGCGAGGAATGCGCGTCAAGTGAGCTCAAAAGGGCGTTCAAGATGATAGTGGTAGAATCCCGCTCGGCACCAAGCATGATGTTGTCTGATTTATCCATGAATGACGAAATATTGATTCTATCGCAGAAGCTAATCAAGCTTTTAAGGCGGCCGAGAACCTCCTCATACGCCAAGTCCGCCCCATGATTGAACTCGATCTTCTCAGATCGTCCGCTGACAGAATAGCTCTGCTCAGTGTCCTCAAATCGCATCTCTGGAATAGCGTACGCAAGGGATCTCATCGTTCCTGCTATGAGCTGGTCTCCAGCTACTCGCTCTGAGTCGACGTAATAGTTTTGTACAAGGCTGACTATGGAGTCGAGCAGGATCGCCGCGGACGCCTTGTTTACCGTGTTTGTATTGCCGGCGATTTGTGAGGAAGTAGCTTTTCGAGACTGGACTCTAGACCTAAATCTCAGGTCTCCGGGATATAGAGCCACAAATAACGTGAGTACGACAGCAGCGACAACAGTGGGAGGAAGTCCCCTGAATGGACTTGGGCGTTGGCTAGGTCGAACCATAGTGACGATACCTCGGTTGTAGTACCCGTGGTATCGGCTAAAGCCCGCCCCCCTTGACTAAATGAAGATTAGGCGCCCTATTCCGATTTTTTTTGCCACAAATAAACCCCTGATTTACTTGGAATATGTTTGTTTTTATGCGTTTTTTTGAAAACTAAGAGTTAATAAATCCAATCTTCGACCGATCCCCATGAGGTTGGGAACGCAGGTACTCGATTTACCTGTAAGAAAGGCTCAAAGATGACAAAGTTCCAAATGAATCCTGAAGTATGGGCGATTGGTATTTTACGCGTCGCGGCAATGTTTAGTTTTGCTTATGCATCGTCAACGTTTGCGAAAGACTCATCCGTGAACTTCAGGTCAGTTGATGTCAAATCAATTGAAGAAGCCATTGCTGACGCGAGCGCTGAGGATCTTCGGAAAATTGAGATCAAAATTGCGCGTCTCATGCAGGAAAATCCGGCAGACCTCTCAGCTAATTACTTAATGTCAACTTTACTCCTCAAAATGTTCACGCTGGATCCGGGCTCTTACTCACTCATCAGACAAAGCACGGAATTAGCTGCGCAGACCTATGATCTCGATCAAAAAAGTGATCTTGCTATAACCGCTCTCGCCAACATTCTTGAGGCGACTGGTGAAAATGACCGGGGCCTCTCACTGCTAAGTGACGCCGCGAAACGTGGAGTCACCCTCGGGTGGAGAGCGAGCCTTGCGAAGGCCAGACTGATTTTCAACGGAAAAAACGCCGATGCTGTCCTTGGCATTCTGAATGAGACCCTCGCGGACGCGGATGCTTCGACCGAATTGATCGCTCCAACGCTCATATCAGCAATTCTTTCAAGGTACGACGGCGAGCAGCAGATTAACGAGCTAAGGAGGTGGGCTAAGCGCCGTGATTGCTTCCACCTTGAATTGGCCCTGGCGAATTCTCTGGCGCTAAACTCCCACTATGACGATGCCATGGCCGTATACAAGCGGATCCTGGCGGTAAAGCCCGATAGCACAGAAGCTCTTATGAGCCAGGGCATTATCTCGCTACGCCACCTCAAGCAAATAGACCTGGCTATTCAAAAATTCAAATTGGCCGCCATCTCGGCGAAGTACCCCTCCGAGAAGACGGCTGCCCAAACCCATTTGGCACTAGCTCTTATAGGTCAAAAACGGGACTTTGCGGCCGCAAACAAGGCATCCGTTGCTGCGATCAGCGGGGCAAGCGATCAAGAGGGAGTACTGTTCGCGATTTTAGCCGCATACCGAAAAAACGCGGACACTCAGTTCACTATGTCACTTCTTGAGGAGCTCGAAAAAGATGTGCCAGGACTTCACCTGGCTCACGCCATGAAAGGCGAGATCTTAAGCGAGAAACTTGGTCGCTATAGTGACGCCACGCGGTCGTTTACAGACGCGATCACGCTGGAGCCAGGTAGAAGTGAGTACTATAACGGCCGGGGCCTCGCGTGGATGGGAATAGGAAATCTGAACAACGCACTTACAGATTTTGAGAACGCCGCGGCGACAAATCCTGACGACGCATCGGCCAGATATAACGTCGCTTGCGCACAGGCACGGCTTGGCCAAAAGGAGGACGCTATGGCTTCACTCATCAAAGCCCTGGAGATGGACGCGAGACTTCGCTCTAACGCACGCGTAGATCAGGACCTGATGGCGCTGAGAGGTGACCCGGCGTTTAAAGCGCTGATGGACGAAAACGCGAAACAAGTCCGCGTGGCCCACTGAGTTTTCGTGGGTAAATCAGAATATTGGACGCTTTCTCGATATAAGATGCGATGCCCTCGTGCCAAAATGGGTCATCAATTGAGAAATCATTTGACATGAATTTTTGATCTGACTTGAGTGAGCCGTAAATCAATTTCATTGGCATTGTTTTATAATCGTACTCATAAGGAGGCTCTTTCCAGGCGAATGATCCCTCACCAAGCTCAATCGCGGCGCGAACTAGCGCGATAGAAAGGTCGAGACTTCGAACAGCCCGACAGTCTGTGACGTGTATCTGAACTCCCCGGCAGGTCTTACTCATCCATTTTTGTGCCGTCGGCTCAAATTGAGCATCCCGCAAAAATACTCCTGCCGCCTTTCCTCCAAGTAATTGAAGGACACGTTCTTTATATCGAGAGCCTTCAGGGAGGTAAGGGGCGCCAATAAACTGAAATGGCAGTCCAGTACCACGGCCTTCCGAGATATTTGTACCCTCGAAGATTACTGTTCCGGGATAAACATACACAGAGTCGATGGTTGGAAGATTCGGGGACGTCAGAACCCACGGACGCTCAAGATCTCCCCAATACGACTTGGGATCCCAGGACTTAAGCTCAACAACCTCCAGCTCGCAACCAATGAACGTATTAAAGAAACGGGCCGCCTCACCAGCTGTGAGAGCATGCCGCATAGGAATCGGATACTCGCCGACAAATGAAGTGCTGTCCATATCAAGAACCCGCCCCTCGCAAATCTCGCCTCCCACAGGATTAGGGCGATCCAGAATCACAACGCGCTTGCCAAATTTTTTTGCCGCTCGCATACAACCAGCGATAGTCGCCTTCCAGGTATAAATACGGCATCCAACAATTTGAAGATCTATCACGATAGTGTCGACATTTGAGAGCATATCGGCAGTCGGCTCGCGGGTCTCAGAGTAAAGACTATAGAGCGGCACGCCAAACGCATCATGCTTTGTATGGGAGGTCTCGATCATGTTGTCTTGTTTCGTCCCGTAAAAACCATGCTGCGGACCAAATAACGCGGTCAGTCGGTTGCCCAGCGATGCGGACAAAACAGTCCAGGCAGGTCTCAAGTCAGCGGCTACAGAGGCCTGATTGCATACGAGCCCGCAACGCCCCCAGCTTTTGGCGATTGAGGCATCCGCCGCGAGTCTGTCGAGGCCGAAAACACACTTCATGCTGCTATTCCTATGACAAACCCAATCGCTGACCAATTCGGGCTACAAGATTTGTTAAACACTCATCAACAGACTTGCCGCTCACTGACTCCACAAAGCTATTACGGTCAGTTGAGTGTTCACCGTGCCCGGTGTACGTTCCGTCACCAAACTCGTCAATTTCGAGCTGATAGGTGACGCCCTTGATCATGTACGTATAGTTATGAACTTTGAACAATTTACCGCCTGTGTGCACGCGGATTTCTTTCCATGACATGAGGCCAACCTCCCAAAAAATAAAATCAGGTCCACAACCCAAAAATTGGTAACTCCAATTCATTATGTATTTTACGGCATACTGGGCTCTTCCGTCCAGAATGGCCGCCGAATAGAGGCACGATTTTGCCGACATGTCCAAATCTTGGCACTCCGCCACCTGATTTGATAGACTGTAAGTAGAGGTCAAGATGACCTCATAGACTATAAGTCTAGGAAGGGAGGTGGTGTTGTGGGTTGTTGTATTCAAAACCCTAGTAGCATGGGGGTGAGTGTCTCTTAGTTGAGGCATTAACCTGGAAGCTACCAACCGGCTCCCCTCCTTTCACAACTAGATTTTTGTTGGGGACGCCGGTTGCCTTTTTTGAGACCTAGCCCCTGGTCCCTCCCTGTCAAAACTATAAACACCGTCCAATTGACCCATCACTCTACACTCCTGCACCCTGTGTAACACCCTAAAATAATAGAGTTATTTTTTGTAATCGCTGGATTTTTATTGGCATCACCCTTGCATCCTTTGGGGTAGGAGCCAAAGCCGTGTTTAAACCCATGCTTAAAAATGCCCAAAAAACCAAAGCCTTGATGCTGGCTTTGGCGGGATTGTTGTCCCTTGCCGACCGCGGGTTTGGCAAAGACGCGTTTGGACTGGATAATCATAAAGCGCCAATAGAGGCCGTGACGAAGCCCGATGTGCCTTACCGCACTCGATTCGGAAACCAGATCACCGTTTACGCAGTCAACAACCCAGGACTCAATGTCGACCAAAACCACCCCGCCGTTAGATTTTTAGTGCAAGGCGGTCTTCATGGAAATGAGCTTCTTGGTAGTGAATTTGTTGGTTGGCTTGCCCAAAGATTCGCAAAAGGTGAAAGCCCTTTAAACACGCTGAACGGTGGCGACGTCGCTGTTGATTTTGTGCCCTATGCCAACCCTGATGGAACCATTCAATACACACGCTACAATGGCAACAAAATAAACCTTAATCGAAATTTTGGGGTGCTCTGGGGCGTGACTAAAGAAAACCCAGGGCCCTCCGCTTTCAGCGAAGATGAGACCCGGGCCATCAGAGACCTGTTCGCAAAACGAGACTATACGGGATCAATCGATGTTCATGGCTACATCAATTGGGTCGTCATCCCAACAGACCCACAAGACGAGATTAAGGGGCTCCCCCGAGCCGACGCGGCAAAGTTAGCTAAGTACCGCCAATGGGCCGCCGCGATCAAACGCGAAACCGCGACTCATATGCCAGGCTATGAGGTTAAGACCGCCGGTAGCCTAGGTGACGGCGGCGCCTTTGAGGATTTCGCGTGGTGGGGAGCCGGGGTACCGAGCGCCTGCCTTGAAATTTTCTCGCGCGACCGGTTCGTAACGCAATCACTGGCGAGCAAGATCGTTGATCTCCTGACGCCAAAAGTCTTTGGATCAGCTCAGGCCATCAAAGATTCGAGTGACATGTTCCTCGCCTATGAAAACTACATTCATAGCCTCTTTCTTGAAGCCATCAAAATTAAGTCCGGAAATGACCTAAACCGAAAAATGGCGTCAGCGACAAAATGATGCCGCACGCCAGATTCGAGCCGAGTCAGATAGTTATATTACCCGCGACAGTTAAAACGTACCGTCAATTTTATCCGCATAGAACTTCGGCAGGGCAAAGGCACCTGTCATAAGGTCTTTTGTGAGGTACTGGAGTCCACCAGAGACTTTCTCAAAGCGCCCATGATCAAATCTCGTGGGATCAATTGGATCCTGGGCTGCGACAGTCCATGACCAGCTTCCCCGAGGATAGGTCGGAATGGCCGCGATATAACTGCGGCGATGCTTAAAACCGCCACTGATATTTCGATGAATGCGGCCAAGGGCTTCTTTGGTGAACCAAGGGGATTCGCTTTGCGCCGCCATAACTCCACCAGTGCGTAAAGCCCCTGCCACGTCACTGTAAAACTCACGACTGAAAAGTCCCTCGCCCGGTCCGATCGGATCTGTCGAGTCGACCAAAATCACGTCAACCTCGTTTTTGAGCTCTTTCATAAAGGCGATACCATCGCCAACGCGAACCGTAACCCTTGAATCAAAGCCTGGATTCAGGCAAGCAGCGACTTTAGGGAAGAATTTCTTACTTTGCTCGATCACCATACCGTCGATCTCACAAAGGATAACCTCCTCAACATCCTTATGCTTAAGGATCTCCCTGACAGTTCCCCCGTCGCCTCCGCCAATAACAACGACGCGGCGTGGATTCGCATGCATACATAACGGGATATGGGTAATCATCTCATGATAGATAAACTCATCAGCGTCGGTGAGCATCACTAAGCCGTCCAAAAGAAGCATCGTCCCATAGGCTTTTGTCTCCACGACGTCAACCGTCTGAAACTCGCTCTTACCGCTGAAAAGGACTTCCGTCACGGCCCAACCGGTTCGAATGTCCTCGCCCTCTTGCTCAGTAACCCACAGATTCATCGATGACATAACAAGCACTCCGGGATCGTAACAATACGTCTGAAAATTAAATGTTTAGCTTCTAGCGGGAGCGCCTTATCGGCGCTTTTTCTCTTGGTTGCGCACATACTCAAGAAACGCTGCCTTATCCTGGAGAAGATCCATGGAGTTCGCGTGCTGTCTTGCCTGACGCTGAAGCTTTTTCTGAGCCTGACGATTTCCACCCTGCTGGAATTGAATCCGGCTCTGCTGATTTCCAGCCTCGGTATTGCCGTGAGAGACGTTACCGTTAACATTCCCGGCCTGAGGATTCCGGTTGAAATTGCCCTGATTATTTCCACCGCGCATGGTGTGCTTACGCTCAACGATCTCCCACGCACGAAGGACAACACCCTCAGCGAGAAGCTCTGAGATTAACTCATCGATACTGACACTTTCCTCACGGGCGAAGTCGAACAGCTTCCGGTGGAGGGCCTTTGAGATCCTTATAGCCAGATTATCCGGCAAAGCCATTGGAGCCTCGTCGAGAACCTCCTGATCCAGTTGTTCTTGAGTCGCCTCCTCAAAGGTTTTGTTGGAATCGACAACGTAATTTCCACGGTTGTCGCCATCTGTAGTCGTTTTCGCCATGATTTTTCCTTGATTTGAGATCGTCAGTCGTTAAGTCTGCTAATCAGCCCAGTCATAAATCCGTCCCACCGCCCAAAAATATGTATAACGCTATGGGGAGCTCTGCTCGGAGCCTTAACTGGAAGCTTAATTAGTATGCTGCTGGATCAGGCCAAATGGCCGAAACGGCTTGAAAATCCGTGAAGTTATCATGTGCCTGATTTGACAGGGCTACGTCAAGGGCAAAATCATACATTCCTCGCTGAACACCGGATATTTCAATAAAAACACCGAGGCTCCCTGAAGATTTTTTAAGCCACGGCCAGGCCGCAAGCATGCCTTCGTTGGAGAAACTCTCTCTGGACGCTACGTATGGGGGAGGAGCCTGCTTCAAGGCCTTTTGATCCACACGGATATTAGCGATGAAACTCCCAAGGTCACTGGAGCCACGAACGGCGAAAACGCCATTTTTGGACTTCTCAAACGCGGTCTCCTTAATAGCGCCTGACTCGGGTCCGGAGGCCGGCAAGGCCGCGAGATTAGATGAGATCGCCCAGTCAACCCCCTGAGGATACTTTAGGACGTATGCGAGACCACTTCCCCGCGCCAAATATTCTGCTGGATTAAATATGAACTCGATTTTCGTCGGAATCTGAAAATAATCGTCATAAAAAACCAACTCGCTGAATAAATGCAGATCAATCAACGAAAAAAACTTCCGCAACTTGGCTCCAACAGCCACGATACTTCTTACTGGACCGGACCTCCAGCACTCAATCTCTGACGTAAAATCACTCTCACCGAAGTAAAGAGAGGGGAATAAGAAAATTCTCGGTATCAATGGCATCACAAACGAGCTGCCAGCGAATACCGGTTTTTCGCCGCCCGGGGTTTGTAATAACACATCACCAATAAGCATCGGCTGGCCATCACGAAAGGAGTATCGATAACGCGATGTTCGAACCTCATTTGAGCCATGAGAATAAAACGGCGTATACTTTGGAACTTCAGCCAGGCCTGCGGTCTGACCGACCAGTAAAGACCCAAGGTATTTTTCTCCGGAACCACAAAAGTCAACCCTCTGAAATCGTGTAAAACGAGCCCCGATTTGTTTCACGACCGACTTGTGCGAAAACTGCCAGCCCAAAGACGCTCCAACAACGCTTAGCTCATCATTATCATCTAATGAGCCGTCATCGGTAAATTTAGTATAGGGAATGCCCTCCTCCAGAACGTAGCTACCGTCGGAATTTACCTCATCCACCTGAATCGGAACCTGAGTCCATGTCTTTTTGACGTATCGCCACGCCTCAATCCCATGAACATTGGCTCCACGGAGCCAGCCTGGAGCGTTGAAGATAATGGGAAATCTGGTCGTGGCGATTGGCTCGGTGACGGGCACGCAAGGTGCCGCAAGACATAATTCGCCAAGGCCTAAAAGACCTATAAGAAAGGCTATTATTGTGAATAGACGAACCATCAGCGCTCGATTTCAGATATTTCTTTCGGGATGCCGCCGGTCAGCACTTCATTGCCAGAGGTCGTGATTAAAACATCGTCCTCAATACGAATACCGATACCTCTGTACTCCTCCGGAACCGTAGTATCACTAGCATTGATATAAATGCCCGGTTCTACACTGAAGTACATTCCAGGCTCAAAAGGAACCGGATTGCCATTTTCCATGTAGCGCCCGGCGTCATGCACATCCAGTCCAATCCAATGACTGATGCTGTGCGGACAAAAATGCTTATGAGAGTTCTTTTCCAAGGCCTCAGCCAAAGGAAGTTTAATAAGCCCAAGATCAATCAACCCCTGAGCGAGGGTCTTAAACGCGGCATCCTGAACATCAACCAATGTCGCGCCTGGTTTCGCCACCTCAATCGCCGCTTTTTGTGAGGCGAGACAGACCGAGTATAAAGCCCTCTGCGCGGGCGAGAACTTACCGTTAATCGGAAATGTCCTGGTGACATCAGAGGCGTAATTATCTACCTGGGACCCCGCGTCAATTAAAAGCAACTCACCATCGCGCAGTGGCGCGTTATTATCGCGGTAATGTAGAACACACGCATGATCCCCCCCCGCGACAATAGAGCCATAAGCCTCCATCTCAGCCCCACCCTTTAAAAACTCGTAAAGCAGTGTCGCCTGAACGTCGCGCTCAGTTTGGCCAGGTTTAAGCTCAGACAGAACCCGCTTAAACGCGGCTTTGGTGATACCCGCGGCTGCTTTCAAGCGGGCAATCTCCTCTGGAGTCTTCAGAATGCGAAGTGCCGCGCTGAATTGCGACGGATCAGATATTGGCAGAAGCCCCACCGCGTTGCGCGCGCTGGTCATCCGGTGCTTGCGCAGCGCGTCGATCACCTTACGATCTTTATCAGGCGAAAGACCCAGAGTGTAATGAAGCCCCTTAGCCCCTGAAAGCAGAGTGGGAAGTTTTGTCCAAAGATCCTCCGACGCGAAGGCATCGTCAATCGACAGAGTCTCCTTTGCCGCGTTGATGCCAAGGCGAAGTCCGTTCCACAGCTCCGCCACTGGGTCCTTATCCCGAAGAAACAAAATAACCCGTGGTTCTTTGCCTTCGCGATGCGGGAGAAGCAAAAGAGCGGAGTCTGTCTCACTAAATCCTGTCAGATAGTAGAAAAATGAGTCCTGCCGCCAAAGGGTCTCAACTGTGCTGTTCCGATAGGGCTGTGGCTGGGCCATTAATAGCATGGCGTGCCCATCAAGCATGGACATAACGCGGTCTACGCGAGCCCGATAATTCACTTTTGGAAGATTAAGCATCACAACCTCTGGAACGTCTCAAATAAGGCCTATTAGCACCGAGGCTTCATGCTATGTCCCGGAAAATGGTTATACAACGGTTATTTGACGGCGATACGCGACGAAAAAAAAGGGCACACGCTTGGTGTGCCCTTCCTCGATACCAATAACCTTGAAGCGAAATGGGTTATACCATTTCCTTAAGGCCTTTAAGCGCACGAACTTTAACAACGTTGCGTGCTGGCTTAGCTTTGAACATTTGCTCTTCGCCGGTGAAAGGATTAACGCCTTTGCGGGCTTTAGTAGCGGCTTTGTGGATGCGTGTGATCTTCATAAGGCCTGGAACTGTGAAAATGCCTGGGCCTTTTTTGCCCACATCAAGACCAATCACTTCGCCAAGAGCGCTAAACAACGCGCCGACTTCCTTGCGGGAAAGTCCTGTGTTGTCAGAAATCGCGGTCATGATTTCGCTTTTTGTACGAGCCTTGCTTACGCTTTTCAGCGAAACTGATGGCTTGCTGTTGATGTTTGCAGAAGCTTTTGCCTTTGGAGCGGACTTAGCTTTTGCAGTTGTCTTCTTCGCTGTCACTTTTTTCTTAGCCATTAAATGGGCCTCCCTGAAAATTTAATATCTGAACGTAATCGTTCCTCACGAAAAATCATAAAAGGCCGCATATGAAAAATCAAGAGGCTTCGTGAAAAAAATGCATTTTTTTCGATAAAAACGTCCAAATCAGACCGGGAGCGACCAAGATACCGAATTCCAGCTCGAAGGTTCCTCGATCATATAGCGCACAAGACGCACCTTTAAATGCCTATCAAAATCGCTGGAACCCAGTCTACGCTGAACGTCCACCACCATCTCCCGGGTCTCGGAAGGAAGCGATGCGATGTATTTCGCCTTCAGGGCCCGGTATGCGTCGGGGGCCTGACGCATCATCTTCTCAAGCTCATCCTGAGCAACCCGCCTTAGCTTTTGCACGGAAAAGTCTTGTTTTTCAGCCGAGACAGATTCCTCATTGACAGAAATTCGATTTAACGGCAGCGCGGGGGGCACTTTATTGGGGGTCTGTTGTTTTTTTACCTCGGTGGGGCCACTAATACCGCTACCCTGGTTTTCGGCCCGAATCACCGCCCGTTCACAAATTGTAATGACAGTCTGGCTGACCGACCCCAGCGCGATTGAAAAGAGCTCCTTGGAAGTCGAGCCATTCGCGATGGCGGGAGCAAGATCATCTGCTTTACTAAGGCCTCTAACGAAATCCTGAAATCTCCGAACGATGTCCCCTTCGTCTATTTTCTCACAGCAGCGAATAACCTGATGTTTAATCACATACCCTGGCAGAGGCAGTAGGGCTCCAGGACAGCACCTAGCAATCCACTCCATAAAAAGCAGATGCGACTGGATCATAATATCAGGAGCCAGGCGAAGGCCGCAGCCTGGAACGTCTTTTATCGCGCCCCACACTCGCTCTAATTGTGTCGCAACGCGTTGGTCATCGCCCGAGATGGCCGCTAATGCGGCGCGTATCAATGTCGCGTCCAAAGTTGTCATTCCGCGCAAAATCCTGGACGACGCCAAACCGAAAAACTCACACTCAGCGCGAGACCTCAGGCGTTCCGCGGATGCCTGCCAAAGAAGAAGCGGTGACGCGCCCACTGACTTGCCATCAATAGCCATATATCCGCTATCAGGCTCTTTTTTTATGACCCCATGAGCGATCAACCTCCGCCCAAGCTTTCCAACAAGTCTGAGTCTGTCCTTAAGAGGGGATATTGCGTCACCGGACTTCTTGGGAAGTTTTACACCCTCGGTAATCTTGTCGAGAGGCACACCGACTAGTCCGTCGAGCCTAAGCCAGGCCCCATGGGCCTGCATAGCTGCCTCCATCCTTGCGTAAACAATCTGTTCGGCGACGGATAACTCAAGCCAAACAGGCGTCCAAAGCACCAAGGGAGACCTTCCACCACTTGCCTCTGACAGACAGCCTGTACCTGAAATCCTTCGAATAAAGTCCAGGTGGCCATCCACGTAGCCGGTCAGTAACTCGATTGTGAATGGACCGGGTTTCAGTTTAAGGCGGGTGGCTTGCGAAGCCCCCTCGCAGGTCACCCATTGCTCTCCAACAAAAAGCGGAATACTCGAAAGGCTTCCATCCCCTCTTTTGACCAAAAATCTAACCTGCGGCAACGCCTCAAATACCCGGAAAAGTCGCTCCCTCGAGCTTGCGTCAACTCCAGACAAAAGTTTGAGCACACTTGACCAGTCAAGTTCGACCACCGGTTCAGGAGAATCCTCAGTAAGTAACTGCCTTTGAATATCTCCGAGGAGGAGCGACAAAAGTCCAAGATCAGAAGAGTCGAACCTAGGCAGGAGCGAACCCGCCGCGACGCCGAAATAGCTATCATCGCGCGCGCAGGATAATGATGCTTCAAAGGCATGAAGCCACCAGCCGGGAACAAATGTTCTCGCAGACTCAAGGTTCACAGACGATGATGTAGACAAAGGTCCCACGGAAAAGGCGAACTCCCCGGAATTGATTCAGTCCATTTTGATCACAGATAAGACCGTCATCTTAGGTACTAGAAATCGGGTCTAACTGTCGATTAAATTATGAACGCTATAATAATTTAAAGCTTTGAATTTATTGGTATTTTTAAATTAATTGTCAATTTCTAAAAGTTCCGTCCGAAATACCTGTGGCCAGCAGGGGTGTTGCCAAATTTGTAGGCACAAGTCGGGCGAGTTGGGAGACGCTAGGTCATGGGCTTTTTCAAAAAAATGGATGGAATCATTACCCCATGGGAGGCCTGCGTTATTTTGGCAATCGCCTATACGCTTTTTGATATACCACTCGCGGCGGCCTTCAACCATTCAACCACCCGTCCGGAGTTATTTCTTGACCTCTGCGTTTCAGCTCTCTTCAGCTGGGACCTGATGCAGCACGGTCACCGAGGTGAAATTCTAAAATTCAGAAAAACAAGAATAGCTCTTAATATTATATCTTGCCTCCCGCTCATGATCATCGCCGCTGCTCTATTCGGCCGAGATCACAATTGGCCTATTTATCTGCAATTTTCCCGCCTGCTGCGAGGTCCGGGAATTATAAAGTTGATGATTGAGCGCAGCAAATCAAAGCTTGTTCCCAAAAGATTTAAGTTTCTTGCCGCCTTTGTGATCACCTTTACTATGATCAATATCTTCGCCTGCGGCTGGCTCATCATCTATCCCCCTGGGGCTGATCCCCTGACAGACTATAATAAGGCCATTTACTGGCTAATTACGACAATCGCGACCGTTGGATATGGCGACATCACGCCGCATACCAATGGTGGCCGGATGTACGCCATGTGCATCATGATTCTCGGTGCTACGATCTGGGGTATTTTGATCGCCAGCGCGTCAAGAATGATGCTGGCAAGTGATCGACGCAAAGAGAAGAAAAAGGAGAAAATGGAAGCGCTCCATTCTTTCTTTACTCACTATGAAGTACCAAGGCAATTGCAGGATCAAGTTGTTGGGTTCTTCAATCATCTCTGGTCACGCAAGATGAGCGAGGACGAGCACGCGGTCTTAAGTGAGTTGCCAACCGCCTTGCAGGCTGAGCTGCATATATTCATGAATCTTAAGCCGATCAGCCGCGTCAGCCTCTTCCGTGGTGTCTCATTCGAATGCCTCTCGGGAGCCGCTAAAAAGCTTGAGCAGGTCTTCATCTCTCCCGGCGAACGCATTATCAAGAAAGGCGATACGGGTGAAGAAATGTATCTTATTGGTCACGGCGCCGTAATTGTTCACTCGGGAGACCACTATATTACGACTCTTGGCGAAGGCTCCTGCTTCGGAGAGATGGCGCTAATTGGCGATGGCCAAAGAACCAGCGATGTCACCGCCTCCAGCTATTGCGACGTATTTAAACTTTCGAAGGAGAAATTCAATGAGTTATATAATGCTCACGCCGACTTGAGACAAAATATTGAGAAAATCGTGAATGAACGAAAAAGCCGTCCTTCCGGGGTTCCGCAAACCGT
Source organism: Oligoflexales bacterium (assembly GCA_947468665.1). Taxonomy (GTDB): domain Bacteria; phylum Bdellovibrionota_B; class Oligoflexia; order Oligoflexales; family RGVZ01; genus CAMDKS01. Next base: position 22,140 of record CANILH010000004.1, read on the forward strand.
CGGGCCCACAAAACTGGCGGGATAAAAAAAACGGGGCATCTGCGCCCCGCTTTTAAATTCAGTCTTGGACTGCCCGTCAATGGTGACCATGCCGCACATAAGAGTGAATTTCTGCCTCTTTCGCGTGAGCCTTATCCGTGATCGGGTGTTTCTCGTTCTCGTCTTTTATGCTGGTAATACCGCCCTGAAGCTCTTTTCGTTGGACAAGATAGTCCTTAGTGTAAACCCACCTATCCTCGGCTAGCCCGGCCATCACATACTCCGGACCAAGGCGAATCGCGTCTACAGGACAGGCCTCCTCGCAGAAGCCACAAAATACGCAACGTAGGATGTCAATCTCAAATCTGACCGGGTATTTCTCAATCCCACCCTCAGGGTGCTGTCCAGCCTCAATATGAATGCACTGGGCAGGGCAGCTGGTAGCACAGAGAAAACATGCGGTACACCGCACATTGCCATCGTCACGCAAAGTCAAAAAATGCTTGCCCTTAAATCGGCTGCTATAAGTCGCCGGTTGCTCCGGCCACTCAAGAGTGTTGGTCTTTTCCCGTCCGGAAATCTGCGCGAGAAAAGTCTTACCGGTAAACTTCATCCCAGTCATGATTGTCGTGAAATACCCCCACGCGGCAGCAAAGGCATTCGCGTCAATCGGCGGAGGGGCGACTTTTTTAACTGCCATAAATATCTCTCCCGTTAGTGCGCTTTGGCGTGTACTTCCGCCAAAGATTTTACAGCGGCAACAACGCATCTGGCGTCAACGACAGGGCAGTTAAACGGTGTCGTTAGATGCCCTTCTTTACCCTGTTGATTGGTGAACGTACCCCGTTTCTCCGTAAATCCCTTAAGTGGAACTACATGCTTCGCACCCTTAATTCCATCAACCAAACCATTGACGGTCCAAAACGAGACAAAATCTAATTCCGCGAGACCAATTAAGTGAGCTTTCAGACTCGGGAACCCGCCGGGGATCTCAGGAACCAAGGCAATCACGAGTTTAGCTCCGCTCTTTGCCACGTCCTCGTGCTGGTTATAAGCTTTATCCCCACCAACGCCATGCCGTCTCATTGCCGCCAGCAACCCGGCTGTATTGGCATTACGGTCACCGCGAAGAAGAATTCCGTCAAAATCAGCGATTTTTTCCGTCGGCTCACGCCATTGATAAACCTTTTTGATACCCAGTTTGCCCACGAAAAAATCAAAGAACGCCGCGTACTCCTCATTTGTATACTGAGCCGAGACAAGCAGGGCCATTTCGTCTGTGTTGCCAAGCTTAAGTCTTCCCGCAAGTATTTTCATCGATTCGCTAAAATCAACATCGCGACGTTTCCCGTGATCAGCGACAAACGCAAACCGCTGACGATCCTCCTGATTCAAGTGGCGATAAGTACCGCGACCGTAGTCACACATCCAGTGTCCATTGGCTTCGCCCTGGCGGGGTTTCATACGGTAATAGGTTCCGGTTTGCTCCTTACCGAAGACGTCCACCTGACAGCCTGTCGAACATCCCGCGCAAGTCGCAGGCTTGTCCTGCAGAAACCAAACCCGCTGCTTAAAGCGGAAGTCTTTTGATGTGAATGCGCCAACTGGACAAATATCCACGAGGTTTGTGGTGTAATTATGACTGAGTTTTTTACCTGGATAGGTCCCAATAACCGCGTGATCGCCGCGGTCAAAAATCCCAAGTGCCTCTGTCTTTGTGACTTCAGTCTCAAACCTGACACACCGGCTGCACAGAATACAGCGCTCAGTATCAAGCACAAGGTCTCCACCAACGTCCAACGCCTTAGGTTTCAAAACTTTAGGGCGCTCCATTTGACTCTGATATTTCCCAACGGACATATAGTAGTCTTGGAGCCCACACTCACCCGCCTGATCGCAGATAGGACAGTCGAGAGGGTGATTGATAAGATGAAACTCAAGAGCCCATTTATGGGCGTCTTTCACCTCATCGGTATCAGTTTTAACGTCCATGCCCTCCATCGCCTGCAGGTTACAGGCAATCTCAAGTTTGGGACGTCCCTCTACTTTAACAAGACAAAAGCGACAAACGCCGGCGACAGAAAGCCCTGGATGCCAGCAAAAATGCGGTATCGCGATTTTCATCTGCTGAGCGGCCTGCATTACAGTAGTGCCCTTCGGAACCGAGACTGCCTGACCGTTTATCTTAAAGGAAACTATCTCGCTCACGCTGAAGTACCTCGCTTAATATAGGCCCGGATCTCGTCACCGAACTTCTTGGTTATGGCCATAGTTGGCATTGCCGCCGCGTCAGACAAAGCGCAAATTGTTCGCCCGCCCATCTGCTTGGCGACAGTCCACATCTTCTCGACGTCCGACTCTTTGCCCTCATGATCCACGATTCCATCCATAATATTAGCCAGCCAACCGGTGCCTTCACGGCACGGCGTACACTGACCGCAACTCTCATGGTGATAAAAATCCGTGATCACTTTCATCAACTCAACCATACTCTGACGGTCATCAATAATCATAATCGCGCCAGAACCAAGCATGGATCCCTTCGCCGCAATAGCTTCATAATCAAGGGCCAGACCCTTTAACTCTTCAGGAGTCAGAACTGGCGCTGATGCCCCGCCGGGGATACAGGCTTTAAGAGTCCGTCCCGGCAGCATTCCACCGCAGTCCACGTTAAGAAGTGTCTCGAAAGAATATCCAAGTGGGAGTTCATAAACACCTGGCTTTTTGATCGCGCCCGCGATGGAAAACAATTTAGTCCCGGGGGATTTCTCTGTGCCGATCGCCTTATGGGCGGCCGCACCGTTATTAATAATCCAGGGCACGGCGGCGAATGTTTCCGTGTTATTCACGACGGTGGGGCGGCCAAGATAGCCGCTGACCGCCGGGAATGGTGGTTTTAGTTTTGGCTGACCTTTTTTACCTTCAAGAGATGAGATCAAGCCCGTTTCTTCACCACAGATGTAAGCTCCCGCGCCAGTATAATGATCAAGGTCAAAATCAAAACCGGAACCCTGAATATTTTTACCTAAAAATCCCGCCGCGTAAGCTTCTTGAATCGCGGTCTCAAGCCACTTGATCTCGTCAAAGAACTCATAGCGGGTATAGATGTAACCCTTGGTGGCTCCGATAGCTTTTGCGGCGATGACCATGCCCTCAACGACCATGTGGGGACTTAGCTCAGCAATATAACGATCTTTGAATGTGCCGGGCTCACCCTCGTCGTTGTTACAGATCAGATAACGAGGTCCCGGAATATTCTGAGGAACGAAACTCCATTTCAATCCCGTAGGAAATCCCGCTCCGCCACGCCCTCGAAGCCCCGACTGCTTGACCTCCTCGATGATTTGAGGAGATTGCATGGACATCACCTTTTTAAGGGCGTTATAGCCCCCTTTGGAAAGATACGTCGCAAGCGCTCGGCTGTTTGGCACACCCTCAAAGGCGGTGAGGATTTTAACTTTATCGGTCGTATTACCCATTATTCATCACCTCAGGTCAATGGTGCGTATTTAGAAAGAATTTGATCCACGTTGTCGACAGTGACTTTGTGGTGTCGATCCTTATTCACTAACATCGCTGGCGCCTGATCGCATACGCCAAGGCAAGGGACCCCAATCATCTCAAACGGGGCATCTTCACCATGCTTCGTCTCAAGAGTCTTAATGTGCCTCTCGATTTTCGCCATGACTTCCTTGGCGCCCATCATGCAACAGACGATATTGTCGCAAAACTGAATAGGATGCTTGCGAGGCTTTTCCTGACGGTATGCTTTGTAAAAAGTCAGGACTTCCTTAATCTGAACCCGATTAAACCCGTAAACAGACTCCAAGGAATCGATATGCTGATCTTGTACCCATCCACACTCGTCTTGTATCGCGTGCAAAATAGGGAGAATTGACGATCTCTTAGTCTCGTAACGAGACAATTCTTTTTTAATCGTTTCCTGTAATCCGACCGAAAATAAATTATCTGCGCTCATATATTGACTTCATCCTGGTGTAAGTTAACGGTCGAGTTCGCCCGCGATAATGTTAATTGTACCCAGCGTAGCGACTAAATCTGCGATCATATCGCCCTCGCACATCTCCGTAATTGCCTGGAAAATCGCGAAACATGGCGGCCTGCATTTCACGCGGTAAGGCATCCCGCTACCGTCAGAGACGACGTAGAAGCCCAGTTCGCCATTGGCAGCCTCATAACCCTGATAGATTTCACCGGCAGGAACTTTCACCCCGTTGATCACCTGCATAAACTGGTTCATCAAACCCTCGATATTTCCGTAAACATCCTGCTTACGGGGCAAAACGATTCCTGGGTCATCAACAGTGATAGCCCCGCTTGGAATATTGTTGAGACACTGATCAAGTATCCGGCAGCTTTCAAGAATCTCGGCCATGCGCACCTGATAGCGGTCATAGCTATCACCGCTCGCGCCAACAGGAACATCAAACTCCAACTGGTCATAACCGTAATACGGCGCATAAACTCGCATATCAAGAGGCACACCAGTTGCCCGCAAACATGGCCCGGTAAAACCCCAGTTAATGGCGCTTTCCGCGGAAATTTTCCCCGTCCCGACCATTCGCTTAACGAAAATTCGATTTTTTGTACAAAGCAGGTCAATCTCACGGTGTGCCTGCCGGATTGACTTAACCACCTCGCGAGCTTCCTCGACCCAACCAGCCGGGAAATCAAAACCCATGCCGCCGATCCGGGAAAGTGAAACTGTCAGGCGAGCGCCGCAAAGCTTCTCAAATAGCTCATAGACCCTTTCACGGGCCGCGAATCCAAGCCAGAAATTTGTCAAACCGCCCAAGTCCACTACGTTTGTCGTGATGCAAACCAAATGGTCAATACAGCGACTAAACTCATCAAGAATGACGCGCATCATCTGGGCGCGGGCTGGAATCGTGACGCCTAATTGCTTCTCAATAGTGCGGCACCATGCATTGTTATTCATAGGAGCTGAGCAATAGTTCAGGCGATCCGTGTAAGGAATAATCTGATTATAATCGTGATTTTCACACATCTTCTCAAAACATCGATGAAGATAGCCGATCTCCACATCAAGCTTCTCGATTGTCTCGCCGGACAGAACGGCCATAAACCTCAGGGTCCCGTGAGTCGCGGGGTGAGCGGGGCCGATATTAATCCAGACTTTATCGTCAAGATAATCGCCCTGATCACGGAGCATGCGTTCACGGTCCTTCTCGTAGGTGTGCTGAATTGGCGTTTTCAGCTCCTGATTACGATCAGCCGGATAGTCTTTACGCAATGGGTGCCCAACAAAGTCTTCGTGGCACAAAATACGGCGGAGGTTTGGGTGACCCTGAAATTTCAGGCCCAAGAGGTCAAAAGCCTCCCGTTCAAACCAGTTCGCGGATTTATATACTGGTGTCAAAGAGGGGATGTTATCGCCCTCATCAACTTTAGCTTTCATCCGGAGGCGTCGGTTGGTGTCAGGGTTAAGAAAATGATAAACAACCTCAAAACGCTTATCTCGACCAGGATAATCGACACCGCAAACATCTAGCAGGTATGGAAACTGATTTTTGAGATCACGGGCAACGTCAAGGACATTACCGTGATTCACATAAATCGTATCCTCATCCGCATAACGTTCGTTTTTCACATATTCTACGCCCGCTTGCGGGAACTTGGATTTAAGCTCCTGACTAAGCTGGTCAACGTATCGAGTTTGGCCGGAAGAATTGGACATGCCCGGTATGCTCCTTCGCAATTCTATATTTTCGAGAGGATGACCGTACCATCATTTGGGATAAGTCATTGCGCCCACAAATGTCAGAATTTAATAATGATTTTGCCCGAAAGTAACCATAATACCCTACCACCCCCTTTCTGCGCGGGCAAGCAGAGGAAAAAGCCGAATTCTGTGTTTTTTTTAATCAGACATTATACTTGGCCTGAGCCGTTCATGAGTGATTTAGGCTATACCAAGAGCTCCCACTATTATAAAAGATTTACCTTCGATGAAAAGCCTCCCTAAGGCCTCAATTATGAGCAAACCAAGGAACGGATTATGACACAATCTACAGCAATGTGGCATCGGACTCACACTCTAGGAGAGTTAAAAAAGTCTCACGCCGGGCAGGATGTGATTCTTACAGGATGGGTCAATCGCCATCGGGATCATGGCAAGTTTATTTTTCTCGATCTCCGTGACCGTTACGGAATCACCCAGGCTGTAGTAGATCCAGATCATGCGCCCGCCGCATATGAGATCGCGAAAAACCTCCGCGCCGAGTTCGTTATAGCCGTAAAGGGCAAAGTCAACGCCCGTCCTGATGGCATGGTCAACAAAAACATGACAACAGGCGAGATCGACATCCAGGTAACAGATATAAAGATTCTCAATAAATGCGACGTGCTGCCGTTCACAATTCAAGACGAGTCTGAGGCTTCAGAGGCGCTCAGACTGAAATATAGGTATCTTGACCTGAGACGCTCCACGCTCAAAAATAATTTAATCAATCGCAGTAAATTCGTGCGCCAAATGCGTAACGCTCTCGACGACCGCGGATTTTTGGATATTGAGACACCGTTTTTATATAAATCCACTCCAGAAGGTGCCCGTGAGTTCCTGGTTCCATCACGCATACACGCGGGGCATTTTTACGCTCTGCCACAGAGCCCTCAGCTTTTCAAACAAGTGCTTATGATCAGCGGCTTTGACCGTTATTACCAGATCGTGAAATGCTTTCGTGATGAGGATCTCAGAGCCGACCGTCAACCAGAGTTTACCCAGGTCGATATTGAGATGAGTTTTGTCGACGAGGCGGTTGTAACCGATACACTCGAGGACGTAACTCGTACGGCCGTCACCAATTATTTTGATGGCAACGTGAATCTGCCAAAACCATTTCCTCGTTATACATTCGCGCAAGTAATGGAAGACTACGGTGTCGATAAACCTGACATGCGCTTTGACCTCAAGCTTAAAAACCTTACAGACCTGGTTCGAGAGTCTGAGTTTAAGGTGTTCAAGGAGGCGTGCGCCTCGGGAGGCATCGTTAACTGTATCGTCGTTCCGGGTGCCGCCGAGAAATTCAGCCGTAAAGACCTCGATGAACTCGGCGAGCTGGCAAAAAATCACGGCGGACGTGGACTCGCGTGGATCAAAAAAGTTCCCGGAACCGGCGTGGCCAGCTGGAACGGCCCCATCAGTAAGTTTTTCAAAGACGGCGACTGTGCCGCCATCGAGGAACAGGCCGGGATTAAAAATGGCGATTTGGTCTTATTTGGCGCCGGCACCTATGACTCCACAAAGGCAATGCTTGGAGCCGTCAGAAATTCACTCGGAGCGAAACTTAAATTATATAACCCAAAGGACCTTTGTTTTCTTTGGGTCACGGAGTTCCCCTTACTTGAGCGCGATGTGGAAAACAATCGCTGGCTTGCCCGCCATCATCCATTTACATCACCCCGCCCGGAAGATGTACACCTCATGAAAACTGATCCTGGCAAGGTTCGCGCGTCCGCGTACGACTTGGTTCTAAATGGTTATGAGATCGCCGGAGGCTCCGTACGGATTCACGATCCCGATCTTCAAAAACAACTGTTCGACACTATTGGGCTTTCTGACGAGGAGGCTCACAGCAAATTCGGGTTTCTCCTTGACGCTCTGCGATATGGAGCCCCACCGCACGGTGGAATGGCCTTCGGTGTTGACCGCATGGTTATGTGCCTCACCGGATCTGACGCCATTCGTGATGTTATAGCGTTCCCTAAAACACAAAAATGCACTTGTCTTATGACCGGCGCTCCAAGCCTGGTGAGCGCGCCTCAGCTTAAAGATCTGCACGTCAAAGTCGACGCGCCATTGACCGGAGAAAAGTAATCATGACCTTGCTCAGCACATCTGTAAGTATTTCCGCGTTTCCCATGGGACCTGCCGTCAGGGATTGGCTCAAAATTCCGGAATCCACCTACTCGGGCTTTGAAAATCCGTCTCCCACGGGTGAGCATGTCGCGTTATTTACGGATGCCATACTCGATAGTTTTGAGAACAAGTCCCCACGGGACGAGTCTCAACTTGTTACGCTCCTCGAAGAACTTGTGGGCATGAATATGCCGCTGCTCGCTATCAAACTCGTAGACGCGTATCCCCAGCTTTTTCCTCAAGACGACTTTCGGGCTCAACTTCATCTTGGCAACGCCTCAATGCTGGTAAGTGACCTTGCGCGCGCCGAGGACGCGTTCATCAAAGCGCAATCCATCGTTCCAGCCGAGCCGGCGCCCTATATTAACCTCACTCAGATTTACTGCCATGACGCGCTCCTTGATAAAGCACGAAGCTGGTGCCTCGCTGGTTTAGACAACGATCAGGACAATACCCGTCTGTGGGAGTTGTTGGCCTGGATTGGGCAGTCAGGAAAATCCGGTAATGATGAGGATCGAGTCTCCGTGGCTCGTGAGTTGGCTTTCATCGCCAAGCAGAAAAACTCCTGGGCGGGCATGTCACTTGCCTGCGATATTCAAAACCCAGAAGATGTTCTGACAAAACTCGCCACACTGGAAATATTCTGGAACGAGGGTTGTCGGACCGCCGACTATCTCATCGAATATACAGCCGTCCTCGGGATGGCTGGGCAATACGACCGCATCCCTTCCATCATCTGGACAGCGGAACGGGAGTTAACAAATGGCCTGCCGTGGCAGCTTATACTCCACCTGGCACAGGCACACCTCGGTCTCGGCAGAGATCAGGATGCCTTGGAAAGTCTTGATAAGTTAAATAATTTCAGTGAATTACCTGATCAGGCCCGGGGCGCGGCGGAAGCGATTCGCTCTGAGGCTAAGGGCGAATCTTTAAAAAATTGACGAATTTATTCTATGATTCTATAGATTTAATAGTTAAATCGGTTGACAAATGATACCAGCCTGTTTATACAAACGAGTGCTTAGTATAAATTTTAATAACTTGACCTTGAAATCTCGTCCCAGGGGGGAGCTTCTATGAAAGCACTGATCGTCGATGACGATAGCACACTCCGTCTTGTCATACGTTCTGTTTTGGAAAAACGGGGATTTGTAGTGCTTGAGGCCGAAGACGGCGTGATGGGCGTTGAGATGGCGACACGGCATCCAGATATTGGAGTCGCCATCCTGGACGTCAATATGCCCCGCATGAACGGTCTTGAGGCCCTTGCTAAAATTAAAGCCATCAATCCGTCTATTTTTTGTATTGTGGCCACCGCTTACTCGAATACGAACGACGCGATCACCGCGATCCGTCACGGTGCCTACGACTACCTTCAAAAGCCGGTTGATACAGAGCGGCTTTCCAAACTACTTGATAGGGCCACGGCCGCTAACAATATGGTACTGGAAGCAAGCTTCACAGCGCCAAAATTAAATTTTGACGAGGGGCGCGTCATAGTTGGTGGCAGCTCCCAACTGAAACATGTTTTTGACGTAATATATAAACTCGCCAAAGTTGACACGTCGGTTTTAATACGTGGCGAAAGCGGCACCGGCAAAGAGCTGGTGGCGCGCGCACTCCACTTTAACAGTCATCGCAAAAACGGACCCTTTGTCGCGTTAAACTGCGCGGCGATTCCTGAGTCACTCATTGAAAGTGAGCTATTCGGGCACGAGAAAGGCTCATTTACGGGAGCGGATAAGCGCAAGCCCGGAAAATTCGCCTTGGCGGAGGGCGGTACCATTTTCCTCGATGAGATTGGCGACATAAGCGCTGCGACACAGGTTAAACTTCTTCGCGTTCTTCAGGAAAAAACCTACTCCATGGTCGGCGGAGGCCAGGATATTGCCGCGGACGTGCGCATTGTGGCGGCGACGCACAAGCCACTTGAGAAGATGATCGAAAGGCAGGAGTTCCGGGCTGACCTCTTTTTCCGGTTAAACGTCCTACCGATCTTCCTGCCACCCCTTAGGGAGCGGAAAGAGGACATCCATGACCTTTGCCAATATCTCCTACAAAAATTCAACAAACTGCACCGACGAAAAATTCAAGCCATCAGCGACGATGCCATGCGCCAGTTGATGAATCATCCATGGCCTGGAAATATCCGGGAGCTTGAGAACGCGATGGAGCGAGCCTTTATTATGGAGTCAACCCAGACGCTTCAGATGTCATCTTTCGAGTTACAGGCGTCCTCCTCTGGGACAATAATGGACAGTTCCCAGCCTTCCATCAGAAGCACACCCCCATTCCGGGTTGGCTCCTCATCAGCTGATGAGGTGGCCGCGTCACTTGAGAGGAAACGTCCACTAACTTCAAAATCTTCCGGGGATGCCTTTATGTTCATCCGCGACGGCGACGAGTTGAACTTCCCGGCATTGAGAGACCGCTTTGAGAGAGAGTTTATTACGAAAGCACTTTCGACTTATAAGGGACGGATCAACCAGACCGCCGAGGCCACTCAAATGACGAAAGTTACGCTTTTGCGCAAACTTGAGAAATACGGCATCGACGCTAAGGACTTCTTTAAGGTCTGATCATTGTTGGTTTTTTTAGAAAACCGCGCCAGTCGTGCTATAATGTCTGGAGATTATCTCCATTCGAAATAGTACAGGACTTCACGAAAGCCGATGAGTAACTCCACCTCTCGAATCACTGAGGAAGGCACGCTGCGTGACAAGCTCGCGCTGGCAAGGCTAAGTCGCTGGAGGCAGCTCGAGCCGGAAACACTCGTCGCTATACGCGAGGAGCTTGCTATTACCCTTGGCCTTGCTCAGCCACTCATCAATGCAGGCTCCCGTGACATTTGTCAGGCGACGATAGGAAATCCCGAGGTTCATTCAAATTTTGAAGATCCCTTACAGACTAAATTAACGACCAAGACAAGGCAGCTGATCAGCGCTGGCGCCTCTTGGTACGTCATATCTGAGTATCTATGGACTGAATTCACCCAGGCACCTTCCCCACACAGAGCTGCACGCTTCCTTGAAACCGCTTTTGTTCATGCAAGTCCGGGCGAAACCCTTGAGTTGTTCGGGACAATTATGTCTTCCGGTCATAAGGACTTCTATTGGCTACTCCATCCGAAGCTCAGAGATTTTCTAATCGAACACTCCCCAGAAGAGAGACTGGCGCAGCTATATTGGGTCATTGCGAAAGAACGCGATGACTTCAAATTAACTGGAATCGAATGCGCCTATTTATTCCTCCGCGTAGCCATGACTTCCGACAAAACTGCCGCCTGGATGTATTTCAGGCGCCACCAAACTCGCATTTTTGACGCGTTCGGGAACGTAAAACACTTCGGAATGACTAAAAACCAACTCATTGTACGCGCAGGTGAGCTTGCGCTGGGCATAGGCTACACCGAAGACGCCAGAGATCTTTTCGAGACGCTACCCAAAGGATCCCCTGAACGCGAAACGGCACTCCAACTTCTTTTGCGTTTTGAAAGCGGCACCGTTGACCGCGATAGAAACAGTTATTTCATCCGCGTCGAGAAATCTACATCCTGGCAGGAGCGATTGATACTTATCTCTAGTTTTTGCGACACCTGTAGAGCCTCTGGCGGCGTCAAAGACCCTAATCGCTCCGCCCTCGACCTGTTGCTGAAAAATCTGCTTCAGTGGGTTCCCCAAAATCCAGAGGCATGGCGCGGCGTGGGAGACCTCATTATTCGTCACCGAGATCTGCGCGGGGTTTTGCCAAGTCTATTCAAGCCCCTCATCGAAAAGGCTGTGACGTTTCACGGGCCTGATTTTGACGGGGCTCTTTGGGGCGCTGCTCTCAATCTGGATCCTGAGAGCCCAATGGAGAGATTTTTGCTCGGTTCCGCGTTACTTCATCACTATGTCACTAATCCCCGGATTGGCGAGAAAATCCTGTGGCAGTCAAATCAAATATTTCATGACCTGGGGTCATCATCTGGCGATGTCCCCTGGGCCTGGCGGGATCTGCTGAAAATGGCGAAACAATGGATTAGCCAAAGCACCATGCTTCCGGACAGAGATCGCAGGCGGGTCGTCGCCACCCTGCGACTCGCAATGGAAGGATCTATGGCCACACCTGACGCGGTAGATCAGTACATGAGCCAGTCAGAATATGTGCCGCGCGGCCTGTTAAAAGCGATTGCCGGTAACGCGATCGCGGGAGGGAACATCAGGTTCGCGACTGATCTATTGATCAGGGCCGGAAGCTACCAGGCATTTACCAACAAAGATCTCCTTCAACTATGGACACTGGCCTCAAAGAACGCCAATCCGGATCTTTCCTGGCGTCTGGCCTCTGTCTTAGCCGCCAGAGATGTTTTACCAGCTACAATTAAGCACGCATGGGAAATCAGCGGCGAGCGAAGATCTGCCTACACCCCGGTAAACCTGACTATCCAGGACATAGACCGCGCTTTGTCTGACCTACCATTGGCAACCCGCCGTCTGACTCAGGCACTTTGCACACTTGGAACAAAAATAAATGAGCTTTCACATCTCAATGCCGCCGCAAACCTCATGGCACCAGCTCTTTCGGGAACATCGACAGTAGAGCAATCGATCGTCGCCGCGCTAAAAAATACATCCAGCGTACCTAAACCAACCAAAATGGTCGCTGAACCTTCTGGTTTGCGTTTAACACCGCCAGCCGCCGTGGTGCTTGCACAGGCCATAATAAATGGCCCGTGGCTTTTTTCCGTAAGGCTCCTCGCCGAACGTCTTTCAATGTCCTCATGGGCATGGAACGTCATCACGCTGCAAAATCACGTGAAATCCATCCTCCCACTCGTCGGAAAGGATCCCTCCGCGAAAACAAGTGTAAAAATGGCAGGCTGGATCACATCCCTGACTTCCGGAGAGCGCTCCGCCTGGAACCTCATCGTGAGTGGCGTCAGCACCGAATCGTCGGACATCCTGTCCAATGATCTGGTTAAAGTTGTATGCCGACTGGCCACAATCTTGTATCCAAGCCACTTTAACGCGCTAAAGACGCTGCAACAACTGCGCGCGCCGCTCGATGTGATCAGGGATCTTGAATGGTTTATCGTAAGCGAAGCGCTAAGCGAAATCAGGTCCAGACACAGCATATGCGCGCGGGTTAGCGTACCAGACAGCTTGAAGAAAGACTTCATTTAGATCAAGGTAATTTCTGCTGGTATGCCAAGCTCTTTAGCCTTCCCTCTTTCTCTTCCCGGATAAAAATTCTTGCTGGAAAATCCAAAGTCCCGCTTGACGAGAGTCCAAGCACAGCAACGGTCAGCATAGATCTAAAAACCGCCTGCCGTCGTCCTGAGGTAAACGGATCAAAACCAAGAGCGGATCTGGAGAACATGCTCGGGCCCTGAGCGTCATCATGAGTAGCTTTGGGAACCGAGACTTCCAGCATCTCTCCCGCCAGCGTTGCCGAGAATTTTGCCCGCCCCCTCGCCGAAAAAACTTTACGATCAGCACCAAGCAGAACAACCGGTAAATCTATAGCTTTCATAGCCGCAACCACACTGCTGTGTACAACGGCAGGGTCAAGTAAAACAGCTCCCATGACAGGAGCCCCGCCTGCCATCGCGAGAACAGCGGCGCTTCCACCAAACGAGTGTCCGACGATAATAATTCGCCCACCATCAGCGCCTTCGCCGAGAATCGCGGGCATACGATGCAAAAGATCCGTAAACTGTCGGAGGCGAACGCCGTTCTCAAGCCACTGATCACGATTGGGTACCTCAAACGCAACGACGTGAAACCCCCAACTGGCGAGGTCCCTGGCTTGGGATCGATGGGCTTTTTTGCTCGAGTAATTCCCGTGGCTGATGACGACGATTGGCAGTTTATCCTCGGTTCTAGCCGAGAAATGGTCGACCGCGACAGTTTGGTCCAGATTAAGAGTCACTTCCCGGTCGAGACGCTCACTTACCTCAAAGGGCCCCCTTGCCTCAAAACGGGAAAGCTCAGGTTCCATGAGCAGGATATTCGCCTGAATAGGTTCAGCGTTCAAAATCACACTTTGATGCTCTCCGGTAAAGGTGCACCCCGAAAGCCATGTGCTTATAAATAAAATGTTAACTAAATGTCCCATAACGCAACCCTGCCCGAAATTTATTTGCTATAATTATCGGAAGGTCTGCTCTAAAATTAATAGGCAGATTTTTCCCGGAAGGTCACTAGAAAGATGCGCACAACCCTTAGCCTAAAAATCTTACGTTTTGCCGTCCTGGCGAGCCTGCTAGACCTGATCTCATGCAAGAGCTTCTATAGCCTGAAAAATTACTCAAAATCGTCGACCAAAGGGATTATTTCGGCGCAGGAATGGTCTTTCGTGTACGCCTACACCGATCCTGAGGCGAAGCTACCGGACGGCATGGAAACCATGATCGTTCTTTTAACAGCCAAACCAAAGCACTCTTGTCCTACCGAGGATGATAAAGTAGCCGATGGGCGCGAGGTGGCTATCGCGGTAGACGGTAAACCCGGAGAAATGAAGATCGGGGGTAGATCCGGGCGATTTGAGACGGAACAAGATTTATTCACCTACAATAAACCTGAGCGCCATGCGTCAGTAGCGTTTCACGACCCATCACTCCCGGCAAACCAGCGCTATATTTTCGCCACCACTGGAAAAGTAAAGATTACAAAACAAACTCCGGACGTGATCGAGGGGGCTGTTGTCGCAAAACTAAGCCAGGATCAGTTCGTAAATGGACAATTTAAAGCTAAAGTCTGCAAATACGGGCAACTCAATTGACGAATGAATGTCAGTCGTAAATATTTTTCTCGTATTTCTGACTGGCGTCCTGCCAGGGTCCATAACTCCACTCCTCAACAGGTGGTAAAATGTTCGTCAATAAGCCGACAAAAATCATGGGCAACGCGATCATAAACCAGTATTCTCCCCGCTTCTGAGCGAGATTCGCCCAAATCCAGGAACTGAACAAAAACGTCAAAAGACAAAAGACAATTAGAGTAAATGCCCTCTGCTTTGGATAGATATTCAGCTTTACATATTTGGCTTCATTTGAGAGCGCCGTTTTTTCATTCGCCATATCTTACTTCTCCTTCTTGTTAGAGCTTTGACTTAACGCGGTTACCTTTGACATTACCTGATCCAGACCGGTCGCCCGTTTGAAAAACAACCATCGAACGCTGGGTACCAACAAAAGAATCGAGAAAATGACAATTTGTCCGACAGCTCCATAGGTAGTCTTCATTTTGAAGGGCAGCTCCAAAATCAACATGACACCCAGCGCCATCAAAACACCCATATAAGTCACCTGGGCTATCTCATCCCGACGGTCAACACCACGAAGACTCGCGCAAAGGGCCATGATCCATAGCCCCCAAAAAACCGCGCCCCCAAGATCCTGGAGGCGGAAATCTGTGAGGATACCTTTGAGGTCAATCAGTAAAATTTCAAATCTCATGGCGGCAATCCTCTGTTATTACAAATCAGATCGGCAACTTCCCAGATTACTTAACAGGCAAAACTTGCCGGCAGGACAAGGGTGCGTTACGATGACAGTCGATCAAAAAATATCAGCGAGGACTCACAGGCGATGGGAATTAAATTACATTGTTTAGCTCTGTCGATTTCAGCAATTTCGGCTACTTTAACAAGTCAATCTGCGTACTCAGCAACCAAGGGCGCCAGCCCAACCCTCAACAGACAGCTGACAAACGAGCCTTCCGGCGTAATTTCTTTTGACCGGCCAATTTTTGATTTTGGTCAGGTGAAGCGCGGACAAAAGCTTCCCGCAAAGTTCACTTTTAAAAACACTGGCAAAGGCACCCTGACAATCCAGGGTGTCCAGGCGTCATGTGACTGCACAACCGCAGATGCTGCCAAGGGTAAAACATTCGCTCCCGGTGATTCCGGCGCGATAGAGGTCTTATTTGATACGACAGACTATTCGGGCAAAGTCACGAAAGGGCTGACGGTCATCACAAATGAGAGATCCATGCCCGACCGCACGCTGACAATTACCGCGACTGTCAACAGTGACGTGGAAGCCAATCCACCACTGGCTGACTTTGGTGAAGTCGTTCTGAACCAATCGCCACAGCAGAATATTCATCTCAAAAATAACATGAAGACAGAGCTCAAAATCGACAAAGTGCGCTTCAACGCGGAATTTCTCGATGTTGGCTATGCCAAAGAGGGTCGAGAATTCGTCATTTATATCAAATTGAAGCCAACTGCTCCGATCGGATTTTTTAAAGACACTGTCTGGATCAAAAACAACTCAACAGCTCTTCCTGAAATGCCAATACCAGTCCGCGCTACAATTCGAGGCCAAATCGCAGTCACACCCGCATATATCGAGTTTGGCTCTGTCCCGGCATCAGAGAAGGCGTCCCGCCAGATTTCACTGACGGCACTGGAAGGTTTTGATATTACCAGTAACTCCATCGAGTTGAACGTTAACGGCTTGAAGAGTGCTGACGGCCAAAATATGATGCGCGTAAGCGTCACACCCGCAGACAAAAATGGCAAGAAAGTCAATCTTGAGCTTATGAACCCAGGAAGCAAATCTGGAAGCGTACACGGTAAAGTCACACTTCAGACAACCAACCCCCAGCAGAAAAACCTGACCGTGGATTTTTACGCGTTCTTCCGGTAGGCCCGTTTAATTGACCAGTTCAATTGACCAGCTCGCCAAGCATCGCGACCTTATTTCCGCTAGTAAGGCGCACGGGTAGAGTCATGCCAAGTAAATTAGCCGAGCTATTCACGCGTACTGACCTATATTCCTTGGTACGCCCAACCCAAATACCGGGATATTTCCGGCTTTCATAAATAAATAAAACATCTTTTGTGCGGCCAACCTCATTGGCAACCATTTCGGCCGTTATCACATCCTGGATCGCGTTTAATCGATTCAGACGCTCGACTTTAACGCTTTCGGAAATTTGACCGGCAAACCTGGCGGCAGCTGTTCCACGTCGAGATGAATATTTAAATGCGAAAATAAAGGCAAAGCGGACAGCCGACATAAGTCGCAGCGTATCCTCAAACTCCTCCTCGGTCTCGCCGGGGAAGCCAACAATCAAATCCGTACTGATCGCGATCGCGGGAACCTCTTCACGGAGCCAATTTATTCGCTCCAAATACTGCTCAACCGTTACCTTGCGCCTCATCCGATCAAGGACTGTATTACTGCCAGACTGCACTGGAAGGTGAATATGCCGCCCCATCTTAGGCTGGCTGGCGAAAAGACGGGCTAGCGGCCGCGTGAAATCATGGGGGTTTGACGTCGTAAAACGCAAACGCTCCAAACCTTTCAGCTGGGCTACCGAGGACAACAGATCAACAAATGGTCCACCATCTTCAGGAACGTCATCACGACCCATCAAATCAAGCCCATAGCTATTAACATTCTGCCCCAGGAGAGTAATCTCACGGGCGCCGTTTCTGACCATATACTCAACTTCACGAAGTATTTCGTCCTTCGCACGGCTTATCTCGCGCCCCCTCGTAAATGGAACCACGCAGAATGTACAAAAATTATTGCATCCCTGAATGATGTTGACGAATCTTGTAACTTCTGGCTTTCCAGATACTGAAGGAATATGAAGGACTGGATCATCGGAGACGGCCTCGCGCCCAACATCGTTCTCATCACGGGCGTGGCGGTCAAAGCCTGTCGCGACGACGGACTGTCCGGTAGCCATATTCTCCCGCAAAAGCCCTGGAAGCTCATCAATCTTTCCTGGGCCAATCAAAACATCGATCTGGGGGGCCTGCTCTATCAGCTTTTTCCCATCCGCCTGAGCGACACAACCTGCCACTGCAATCCTAAGGTCAGGATTTTTTGCCTTCAGCTCATTTAAAGCTCCAAGTCGACTGAGAACCTTATGACGGGCCTTTTCCCGTATGTGACAGGTATTCAGCAAAATAAGATCTGCCGTCTCCGCCCCATCGCGACTGAGCTCATAATTATTCGCCTCAAGAAGCGCCAGCATGCGCTCGCTGTCAGCGATATTCATCTGGCAACCCCATGTCTCAATATGGACCTTACGCTTTCGCGACGCAGCCGTGATTGTATCTATTTGAATGCCTGTCATTTGGAATACCCTTAAATCTATCAGCGACGATTTTTTTTGCGCGCGTCCTTAGAGGCTTTGCGCATTTTCTTAAGCTTTTCACGATCAATCTTCTTTGGTGCTGCGAGAGTTTCTCCTCCAAACATATCGCCCATACCCGGCATTGCCGGCATACCTCCGCCGCCCGCCATACTCTGGGCCATCTTGCGCATTTGATTAAGCTGACCAAGACCCCCCATGCCGGGAATTTTTCCGAGCATACCGCCCAGTCCCTTACCCATCATTCCCATCATCTGACGCATCGACTTAAATCGTTTAATCAGATCATGGACATCACCCGATTTTGTGCCGCTGCCCTTAGCGATACGACGGACGCGTCCATCGTTAAATACACCGGGATTAACCCGTTCCAGATCAGTCATCGAGTCAATCATGGCCTTGACCTTTACGAGTTCACGGTCATCAAGGCTAGCCCCTTTGGGAATCATTCCCTGCATAGGAAGCTTAGCCATAATGTCTTTAAGCGATCCCATTTGCTGAATCATTGAGAGTTGCTGGTAAAAATCCTTGAAGGTAAATTGACCGTCAAGCATTTTCATCATCTCGGCTTCTTTATCGCCAGTGTGAACTCTCTCGAAGTCCTCGATGAGGCCTACAACATCGCCCATACCTAAAATCCGGCTGGCGAGGCCCTCAGGACGGAACTCCTCAAGACGTGCGAGATCTTCGCCCATACCAAGGAATTTTAACGGCTTGCCCGTTACGCGACGAATACTGAGAGCAGCACCGCCCCGGGTATCTCCGTCAAGCTTCGTCATGACTACGCCTGAGATATCCAGGCGATCATTGAACGCCTTGGCTGTTGTTACCGCGTCCTGTCCCATCATCGCGTCACAGACGAATAAAATATTATCCGGCTTAGCGACGGCTTTAATATCATCAAGCTCGGTCATCAATGCGCTGTCTATTGTCAATCGACCGGCGGTATCGAGAAGAATGACGTCCCGTCCAAGCTCAAATGCCTTGTCAATCGCCTTCTCGCAGATTTCCAGCGGCGTCGCTCCCTCAATATGAAATACTGGCACATCAAGTTTTCGCCCAAGAACTTTCAACTGTTCAACAGCGGCGGGTCGATAAATATCAGCGGCCACAAGCATTGGTTTTCGCTTGTGCTTGGTCATCAAATAGTTCGCGAGCTTTCCGGTAGTGGTCGTTTTTCCGCTGCCCTGCAGGCCAACCATCATAATTGTAGTAGGACGATTAACGGCGAACCGAAGCGACGAGTCCGGCTCGCCCATAAGAGCTTCAAGCTCGGTTTTACAAATTTTAACAAAGTGATCAGCCGGAGTGACCCGCACACGCTGAGCGCCGCTTCCCGCTTTGAGATCGACCGATATCCCAAGAGCCTCAGCCTTGACCTTCGCCAAGAAGTCTTTGGCGACACCATACTCAACATCAGCCTCTAAAAGACTTTTTCGGATCTCACTGATGGCCTCATTGAGATTGTCCTCCGATAAGGTAGCTTTGCCCGAAAATTTCTCCCGCGCGACGCGAAAACCATCACTTAAAATATCCAACATGTTCGAGCTCCCGACTTGGTCCTTTGGTCAGCCCGGAACGGGCAAAAAGGCCAGCAATCTTAGAGAATAGCGTCCAAGATTAGGAGCGTATAACGGCATTCCTGAGAATCGTCAATACAAAGGGTCGTGGTGATAAAATTACAGTAATAATTGTGGGTATTTACCAAGTCCGGATTGCGTGATTCCTCGACTCGCCCCAACCAATCTCACCGGTAGTCTTGGGAGCACTCTCATCGTCGATATCCTCGGAATCGAGGGGATTGGCGGGGAGAACATGCACTGTATACTTATAACGCCCTTCCGGCAGACGCAGAAGTTTGGATTGACCATTGTCCATCACAAACTCCGTTTCCGAACTGAGAGACTGAAGTAAATACCTAGAAAGCGCGGCCATTTCCACATTTGAAGCATCACTACGTCTCTCATATATCTGACCACACTCAAGAGTAAATCCATCGCCAGTCAGACGCATGCCATCCGCGATCCGCAAAAGCCCCCACGTCTCGCCAAAAACTGGGTGCCAGCACATATCGGCACGCGCCGCCTTAGGAAGATCCGCCCCTGACGCCTTACCGGCCATATCAGCGACCTCAAAATATTTCTTAGATCTTCCAGAACGCTTTCCTCGCAAAAGCTTCCGGGGACGCTCGTCGCTATCTGATCGGCCAAGGTACTTTTTGGCCTCATCCACAAGATTTTTTGAGACCGACTCGTCAGGAGCGATCGTCACGCGCAACGGCTGGCGGGAAACTTCCTGGGCGCGACCTGGAATCGTTTGTATCGGAATCTTTACACTTAATAGTCCCACCCGGCTTATTCCCTCATAAAGCTCCCGAAGCATCGTGAGCTCCTGAGTTCCCTTAAGCAACCCAAAAAGCGCCGCCTCACGACGTAGCTTTGCGTCTCCTGAACACAGCGCCTGCTGCCAGCGATGAGATGTCATGACAACAGGCAGCTCCTCAGGAATACTGAATTGAAGGACACGGCAAAATTTCGTGAAACCCTCGTCATTTGCCACATCGGCAGCTGTCCGGGCCAGTGTGCTAACGACACCTGTACGACGCGCTAGAATGTACGGCTGCCGGCTCCATTTACGAATCATCGCCTTTTGAAATTCCTCGGTCTTTACCAGTGCCGGTTGCGGCAAAAGAGCGTCCAGGTAACACCGGGCGACTCGCGAATCAAAGTCAATTGACTTACAGTCCGGTACCACTTTGCCGATCGCGGCCAGTAACATTTTAGTCAGCGCGCCATACCGCTCGTCGCCGATCGTAATGTAACCACCAACGGACTCTCGTGACGAAGCACAAATCTCGTCTTTAAGGTCCTGAGGAATCTCGCCACCCAGCAACTTAGTCTCGGAGTCCTCTATAAGGGCGACCGCCAGCTGACCGCTTTCCTCCTCAAAAGTTATGTCGTAGCTCTGCCCGAGAACGAGCAGTGACGTGCCAAATACAAATTTTTTATCGATACAAGATTTCGCGCTAAGCCTCAGAAACCCTGGAGTCGCTCCGGTAGACGCAGGGCGCAGTTGGATCCAGCTTTCTTTGACCAAATCAGAGATTGTCAGCAGCGATATCGCGTCACGCGAGGATGACAAGCCGGTCACATCAGTGGTCGCTGGAGCGCGCCCCTTGCATGCCGTGAGACTAAAAATTAAGAATATACTAAATGGAAATAGCGAGCGCTCAACGACGCTCAATTTTCTGGATAGCGAATTCAACCCTCTCATGGAGTCCTCCGACTTCTGGATTGCTGGCCTCAACAGTCCACGCGACAGGCTGCGACATACGCAGCACATGGCGAGCGACCTCTACACCATCAGCATTCTCAGAAATCAACGTGACATCCTTGAGGCCTGTATTGCCTCTCATCAGTGAATTTGCCCAGAGATATAGAGAAGGGTCCGTGACGAAATCACGACTCAGCTCAACCCGACCCGCGTCACGATGCCCGGAAAACCCAACCAAGCGGTCAAGATTTTTTACCGGACTGAACGCGCCGTAATTAACGCCGTCAATTTCAACAATCATACGGGCAACCTTACCCGAGAACGCTGCTGGCAATCGCTCAGTCGCGGCAATTGGAACAAGAACCAAAGCAAGTAAACATGCGTTGGCAACTCGAACCAATCGGCTAGGCTGCTGATTTAATTTGAAATTCCGCAACAGGCGCACGGCATCCCCTGACATTTGATTAACTCTGGCTTCTGAGGTTACAGCTAAATTCTAACACCCACCACCAGAAAATACTAGAGACCGAACAAAAAACTTGACAGCCCATTATTTCAACCGCTACTGCCATCCGATAAGGCTATCGACACATCTTCAGGAAAGTTTAGCGATAGCTTCAATTTCCACATTCACATCGCGCGGCAATCGCGCCACTTCAACTGTGGCTCTGGCTGGAAAAGGCTGCGGGAAGAAGGTTCCGTAGACCTCATTGACAACCGAGAAGCTTCCCATGTCTTTAAGAAAAATGGTCGTTTTTACCACATCACCAAGTGACCCTCCGGCAGCCTCAATAATAGAACGAAGATTCTCCAAAACTTTTTTTGTCTCGTCGGCGACTCCGGTGCAAATCAACTCACCTGACTTCGCGTCAAGGGGGATTTGGCCCGAGACAAACAATAGGTCCCCGGCCCGAACAGCTTGGGAATAAGGGCCTATAGCGGCTGGAGCGTTCGCGGTTTGGATGACTTGCTTCTTCATGGAAGACCTCGGGGGTAGAAAATAATTAGATCAAAAATTTTGGGGTTAAATAGTTACCTGGTGAACCACAAAAAACAAGGCCTTTTTGCAATGGATTCAGTGTTGTAATAGCATCTGGTTATTTCTATAATGAACGGGAAGCGCGTTTTTTAATCAGAGCCCCAAACTCTTATCTATACCCCATATACTGAGATGAGGTCCTCCTCGTGTTGACATATCCACAAATTGATCCCGTTATCCTCGAACTCGGTCCACTTCAATTACGCTGGTATAGCCTAATGTACGTTATCGGGCTGATGGCTGTTTATTATTTTTTCCGTTATGCGTCGCGCAAGGGAACTTTAAAACTCAGCGATCTGGAAATCGAGTCTGTCATGCTTTACGGATTAATCGGAATGATCGCCGGTGCTCGTTTAACATATGTATTTGTGTACAATTTCGATCACTATATGCAGCATCCGGACGAAATCCTGGCCACCTGGAAGGGAGGACTTTCCTTTCATGGCGCTATAATGGGAATCGCTCTCGCGACTTTTCTATACGCACGCCGCCATAAAAAAAGCTTCCTGAATATAACTGATCACATGGTCACTGTGGCTCCGGTCGGACTTGGCTTTGGGCGTATCGGAAATTTTATTAATGGTGAGCTTTGGGGGCGTGTCACCGAGGCCCCCATTGGAATGATCTTTCCGGATGCCGGTCCATTTCCCCGCCATCCGTCTCAATTATATGAATCCCTTTTTGAAGGCTGGATTTTGCTTGCCATAATGTGGCTTTTTTATCGCAAGCAGCCCCGCACCGGAGTTATCTCGGCGTTCTTCCTGATTTTCTATGCGACTTTTAGATTCTTTATCGAGTTCTTCCGCGAACCGGACTCCCAACTCGGTGCGATTCTTGGCCCATTTAGCATGGGACAGGTACTTTGCGCGATCATGTGGGTATGCGGAGCCATCATTTTAACGTTTGCGGTCAATACTCCGGCTGAGAAAAACGCCGCTTAAGTGGCGTCTTGCGCCTCGCAGCGGGCTCCGGCAAAAAAGCTTTAAGACTCACCGCGAAAGCGATTGCCAGCGCGTCACTTGCGTCAAGAGGCAAATCTCCTTTATTAAATCCCATCAACGCCTGAAGGGCCTGATAAACCTGTTCTTTGGTTGCGGCGCCGTGACCGGCCACCACGCGTTTAACTTCCGCCGGGGTTATCTCGTGAACGGGAATACCGTGCCGGCCAATCGCCGCGATTAACGCGCCGCGCGCCTCACCAAGTTTGATCGCCGACTGGGCATTTACCCCTTGAAAGGCTTTTTCAATTCCAGCCGCCGTAGGCCCCAATTCCGCGACCAGGTCAAAGAGAGTTGCGTGCAATTCGGTCAACCTCGGAGGCATGGCCAAATTCGCGTTCGCACGCATAATTCCTGCGTCCAGAATTTTCCAGTCCGCTGGAACGCGCGGTATTGGTTTTTTGGCGCCAATCAAGGCAAAACCGACCACCCGACTTCCGGGGTCGATTCCTAAAATTCGTGGAAAATGGGTCATGGTCAAGTTTTCACGTTAAATTTTATTCACTATTGAATGAGATCACGATACAACATTCCAGCCCCTCAGTCACGCAAAGGACTTATTCATGACGACAGGCCATTTTCCGTTCACCCGCATGCGCCGCATTCGCATGAAAAGTTTCGCCAGGGATCTTTGCAGGGAGACCATCCTGACTGCGAGCGACCTGATACTTCCTGTTTTTATCCTGGAGGGTAAAAACAAAACCGAAGCCATCAGTAGCATGCCTGGCGTTTTTCGCTACAGCCTTGACAAACTTCTTGTGAGAGCTGGGGAAGCGGTAGAGCTTGGCATTCCCGCTATCGCGCTTTTTCCAGTTATCGACAGCAACAAGAAATCTACAGACGCTAAAGGGGCATGGGACGACAGAGGACTTGTACCCACTGCGATCAAATCTATTAAAAAACAATTTCCGACACTTGGGATCATCACTGACATCGCCCTTGATCCATATACCTCGCATGGCCAGGATGGTCTTATCGACAAAAACGGCGAGGTCATGAATGACGAAACCGTCGCTGCCTTGGTCAAACAAGCACTTTGTCATGCCAAAGCCGGAGCTGACATTGTCGCTCCCTCTGACATGATGGACGGAAGAATTGGCAGCATCCGTGAGGCCTTTGAAGGGCGCGGCTTCCACGACACCTTGATATTGGCCTATAGCGCCAAGTATGCCTCAAGTTTCTACGGCCCATTTCGCGACGCCGTTGGCTCGAAGGCATCTCTCGGTAAAGCCTCCAAAAATTCATATCAAATAGATCCCGCCAACAGTGATGAGGCCATGCAAGAAATTGCTCTTGATATTGACGAGGGTGCCGACATTATCATGGTAAAACCGGGTCTTCCTTATTTGGACATCGTCAGGCGGGCACGTGATAAATTCACCACGCCCGTATTCGCGTATAATGTCAGCGGTGAGTACGCCATGGTCAAAGCCGCGGCCGCTAATAAATGGATCGACGAGAAAAGTGTTGTTCTTGAGACACTCTTGTCGTTTAAGCGAGCCGGAGCTCACGCGATACTTACCTATCATGCCCTGGATGCCGCCAAATGGCTGAAGTAACCGACACCGTCATTGAACGGGTTTCGCCCAGATCACTTGTCGATTTTCTAATGGAGACTTGCCGCGTGGCGATTGAGTGCGGATGCTCATCCAACCGGGTTGAGTTGCTCGTAACAAGACTTGGCGAAGCTTGGGGGTTTTCCGTAGACGCGGCCGCTCTTCCAACAGCAGTATGGCTCAGTGTACGGGGGCGAGGACAGCAAATCATTGAGCTTGTAAGGCTTAACACCTGGAGTATTGACCTCAACAAACTGGCGCTACTTAACGACCTCGTTGATCAGGTGGAGCATCATGAAATGGCCTTAGATGAGGCCGTCGAACACCTTCAGATCCTCAGGGCACAAAAACCTCCTTACTCAAAAGCGCTCACATTCGTTGCCGGCGGCGGCTCAAGCCTCGCCCTGGTGGCCACGTCAGGCGGCCGGGGCACCGAACTCGTCGCGGCATTTATACTTGGCACATTATGCCAGCTCTCACTGCGATTTTTTAGCGAGGGCAATCGAAAGTATCTTGCCGATTTTTTTACCGCGATGCTGGTCGCCGGCGGTGCGGCGGCATTAAGCGTCATTTGGGCGGACGTCAATATGCCAAGACTTATTATAGGTGGCCTGATCTCGCTCGTTCCAGGGCTTGTGTTTGTCAACGCCCTTCACGAAGTCGCCCAAAAAAACCTGGTGAGCGGTGCGGCACGGCTTCTTGAGGCGATCGTCATCGCTATCAGCCTGGCCTTTGGCGTTGCCGCCGTCTTAGGATTCGCACATTACATGCAAAAGTGGGGAGCGTAAAAAATGCATTTAGCGATTACCCCATTTGATCTGCTCATAGCTGCCATTGGAGGCGGCTGCTTTGGGATTATCTTCAGGATTCCACCCAAGTACTTAATTCACGCGACAGTTCTCGCGATGATCGCCAAACTCGGGGCAGCCCAGATTAGTGAGAGCGCCCATGTCGGGTTCGCGACGTTTGTCAGCGCATTTGTTGTCGGCTCCATAAGCCATATTTTCGCCAGACTGACCGGTAAGCCAGCCCAGGCGTTTCTTATCCCCGGTGTTATGTTTCTCGTCCCCGGGACTAGTATCTACAAGGCGTTCGCGGGCGCTATGAGTGCCGATTACCAGTCTGCGATGGCGCTTCTGGTTCAGGCAATAGTTGTTACGGCGTCAATTTCTTTCGCCTTGTTACTTGCCAATTGGATTGTACCAAGCCGCAGGACACTTTAATTTTTTAATTAGATGCTCATCCCGCGAGAACCTGATTGACGCTGATATCGCATGTCAAAAAGGCAAGTTACTAAATTAAAAAAACGTCACTTCTGCCGCTTCTTGCTCCTCGGGAAGGCCAGGAATATATCGTCTTATTATTTCACGCTCGCCAAACATCGTCGTGACATTAAGAAGCTTTTCGCCAAAATCCCTTGTCTGGTCCGGAGTCAGATTAACGCCGATCTCAATCCGGGTGGCTATCCATATTTTCATGACCTTGCCGAGATTTTCCATCTGCTGGCGAATAGAGTCCTGAAACTGCAGGGCTTCCACAATGGGCATGACGACGTCATTAACACTGCGATGCTCGATAACGAGCACTGACAAGGCCGAGATCAATTTTCTCAATGTAGCGGCCGTCGTTTTTTGCTCGACTTCGGACATAACGGATTCCAGGTTCTTAACCGCGTTCAGCGTATCAGAGGACATTTTAGAGATTCGACTGGAGTCCTTGAGCAAAAAATCAATGACCTTCGAGATTGACCGCACCGCCTCGTCACTATCATTAATACAATTAAGCATAATCGTATTGGAATACTCAATCATCGACTCATAAAAAACGGTTTGTGCGCTCATGCGGTGTTCCTTTAAATGATTTATCATCAAGCGTTGGAAATAATTTTCACACGAGCGCGTCAAAAAGAGTCATGTCATCAACGATGTCTTTTGGCGCGGTGCGTTTTAAAACATTCGGATAAAACGCCTGACGTTCTACCGCGGAACTTAAGGTTTTCGCGATCGATTCAGCCATAGCTGTCACCTCCGCCTCCGACTTTGGCGGCGAAGTCAGACTGAAGTTCCACGCCTCCACCATGTGCTGGAGGCGCTGTTTAATCGCGTCCTCAAACTGCATGCTGGTCAATACTGGCACGAGCTTCTCTTTAAGCCCGGTCTCGAGCTGAATAATTGTTTCCAGTTGCTTCTGAACACCGGATAGTGAAAGACGCGTGCGCTTGGCTTCGTCATTTTCTTTTACGGCACGCAAATCAGCGGGCGCGCCGCCACCTGCCATGTCCGCCTGAACCGCGTCAAAGATATCGTCTACCTCGCGATTCATAGCTTCTTTACTCGCCGCCACGTCAGCATCCGAGAAATACAGATCATGGAAATCCGAGACCGCTTTCTGCTGCTCGGAACTGAGGTATTCTCCGCTATTTCTTAAAATCATCTCGACTGCGCCAGCGGCGGCGACACTTGTCATCTCCGCCCAGTCACGCATGATTGATAAAAACGCGTCGTCAATTTTATTGCCGCCTGCCATGAAAAATCCTGTCGTATGAAAGAGGTAATTCGTGAAATTTCTGCGTGGACGTTATGGTAACCCAAATCTCAGGTACAAAAAATCAGGGAGCTTACCCAGCCCCCCGATCGCTCACTATTAAAATAATTGTCAAAATATCAAATGTCGAACTTTATGCCCTGCGCCAAAGGCAGTTGCGTCGAGTAGTTAATGGTATTGGTTTGACGTCTCATGTAGGCCTTCCAAGAATCTGAGCCTGACTCTCGCCCCCCTCCGGTCTCTTTTTCGCCGCCAAATGCGCCCCCGATTTCAGCGCCAGAAGTCCCGATATTGACATTGGCTATCCCGCAGTCTGAGCCCCAGGCTGCGAGGAATGCCTCGGCCTGCCCAATATTGTCGGTAAACACAGACGAGCTAAGCCCCTGCTTCACGTTATTTTGGCTCGCGATAGCATCCTCAATAGTACCGTCATACTTAATGAGATAAAGAATCGGGGCGAATGTCTCTTCTTGAACGACTGCCATGGAATTCTTCGCCTCGATAATAGCGGGCTTGACATAACAACCGGACTCAAACCCATCAAGAACCTCACCGCCAGTAAGGACCTTACCGCCTTGCTCTTTCGCCTGAGAGATCGCTTTTTGCATCATAGCTACGGCATCTTTATCAATAAGCGGCCCAACATGATTGTTTTCATCAAGAGGCGAGCCAATCCTGAGTCCTGCGTAAGCCTTGAGAAGCATTTCCTTAACTTTGTCATACATCGACGAATGTACGATCAGCCTGCGTGTTGACGTGCAACGCTGCCCACAGGTTCCCACCGCGCCGAAGACAATGCCGGGAGCGGCAATCTTAAGATTCGCGTGCTCAGTTAGAATAATGGCGTTATTGCCGCCAAGTTCCAAAAGAGATCTTCCCAGTCTTTTTCCAACAACCTCGGCGACCCGTTTCCCCATGCGGCAAGAACCGGTCGCCGACACAAGTGGAATACGCTCATCGGCCAGCATGGGTTCTCCGATCTCAGAAACATCACCCACGATCATAGCGAGTGTGCCTTCAGGGACTTTATTGTCAGCGAGAACACCTTTGATAATATTAAAACACGCCACTGCCGAAAGTGGGGTTTTCTCACTCGGCTTCCAAATTGATACATCACCACAAACCATGGCGATAAAACTATTCCAAGACCAAACAGCCACGGGGAAGTTGAAGGCCGAGATGATGCCCACAATCCCGAGGGGATGCCACTGCTCATACATCCGGTGTGATGGGCGCTCTGAATGCATTGTAAGTCCATACATCTGCCGTGAGAGACCTACCGCGAAGTCGGCGATATCGATCATTTCCTGAACCTCGCCCAAACCCTCCTGAAGAGACTTGCCCATTTCATAGCTAACTAGTTTACCGAGAGGATCTTTAAACTCGCGAAGCTTATTACCAATCTGGCGGACAATCTCACCCCGCCTTGGGGCCGGGACTGTGCGCCACTGGGTAAACGCGGCTTCAGACGTTTTCACGACCGTGTCATAGTCAGCCTTGGACGCCTTATAGATCTTACCGATTAATTTTCCATCGACTGGGCTGAAGCTCTCAAACACCCCGTGTTTTCGCGAGCCGCCCATTTTTGTACCAGTATGAACGCCGTCCGCATCGCCGCGAATGCCAAGTTGATTTAAAAAGTCCAAAGAGATTGTCATAGATGCACCCTCAAAAAGTCGCTGGTTATTTTTCCAAGTGCCGGAGTTTAACCTTAAATTCCCTTCAATTTCTACCCACTTCCCGCTAGTATCATCGTTTTAAGGTAACACGCTAAGGCACCGCTATCGCGGCAAAGCTAAAAAGGCCATTAATGTCGTTTGCTGCACTTATCGCGAGCCGCTATCTCATCGCCACCCGCGCAAGCAGGTTTTTAACATGGATCAGTATGCTGTCTCTCGCGGGAATCAGTATCGGTATTGCTGCGATGATCGTCGTACTTTCCGTCATTAATGGGTTTGAGATCGAGCTTCGAAACCGTTTTCTCGCGGCCAACGCTCATATTCTTGCCTTTCAATTCCCCTTCGGCATTGATGACCCGGCGGCGTGGATGAAACTCATTGAAGACGATTTTGGACCGGACCTAACAGGCGTCAGTCCATTTGTTCACTCGGAGACCATGGCCACCAAAGATGGGCTCATGAATAATATTCTGGTCAGGGGAATCCAGCCAATTCTGCGGAAAAAAACTCGCGACATCACCCCGTACGTTGAGCCAAAAACTGCCATCGACGCGCTCACCAAAAGCTTTGAGCACCCGGAAAGCTTTCCTGGCCCAAAACCTATTATCCTGGGTGTCGGTCTTTTATCTATTCTTCAAAGTAAAGTCGGGGAAACCATCAAGCTGGTCGCTCCAGAGTCGTCGTCCTTTGGGGAACTTCGAGAGTTCCTTGTTGTTGGGACCTATGACTCCGGGCTTAAGTTTTATGATAACAAAATAGGCATCGTGGCCATTAACGATGCGCAGGCATTCTTTCGCATGAAAAATCGGGTTCACGGTCTTGAAATTGGGCTAAAGCACCCCGAAAATTCCCGCGACATCGCCGCAATCATGAGCCGTAAATACTCCCTTACAATCAAGGAGTGGCAAACGTTTAATAAACAAATGTTTGAGACCATGGAAATGGAGCGGGCAGTGATCGCTCTGATCGTGGCACTAGTGGCTTTTGTCGCAAGCTTCAATATCTTAACGACGCTATTTATTACCGTAACGCAAAAGCAAAGGTCTATCTCAGTGCTTAAGGCACTTGGAGCCACCAACTGGCAGGTTTTGAGAATTTTTATATTCCAAGGACTTTTTATTGGGATTGTTGGTGGAATTCTAGGAGCACTGCTCGCCTTTATTATCAGCAAAATTCTCGCTAACTTTGAAATCGTTCACCTTCCCGACCTTTACCTGCTAGCCCGCTTGCCAATTAACTTTGAAGTTAAAGTTTACGCGACCATGTCAGCAGCGGGCTGCCTAATTTGTGTGCTAGCCGGAGTTTACCCTGCATGGATCGCCAGTCGCATAAACGTAATTGATGGGTTTCGGGGCCATTGAGCGCGCAATCACTATAAGTTACCGGAATTGATCTTTAAATTTTTCATAAATGTATGCTAGTCTCCATCTATGGGTAGCTGAAGACGGTGAGTATAATTTTTCCTGAATGCCTCTTTTTTTAGGAATATGGCAGACACGTGGCAAAGTATAAGAAGAAAAAGCCGACAAACGACCAAGCTGGCCCAGAAAAAGCCACTACTGGGAAAGCCGCATCTGGCAAGTCCTCAGGTACTTCAAAGCAAGCGTCCATTCCGACGGCTCAGGGAGCCGCTTCAGATTCCGCGTCCTCATCCGACAAGAAACCAAAGCGCCTCGCGAGCGGTTCCCTCAAACTGCAGTTTGCTGGTGATCTGATACTCGTTAAAAACTCGCAAAAAGCCCTCGGCGGCCTATTTAAACGTTACGCCGCTTTATTCGAGACTTTAGCGAATATGCCAAAAGACCAACGGGGCCTCGTATATAAGGTCATGACTGGTTTGATGCTCACAAGCCACGCTAAAAAGGCCACCACTACTGAGGCGAAAAAAAATCTTTTTGACTTAAAAAACCAGCTTTTTCTCGCCGTGGCCAATGACCGAGCACTTCGCCGTCAAGTTGAGTTCAAATACCTTGTCAGCAAAAACTTCAGAGTACTTAGTTACTGTGATGCCTGCAAAAAAATGAATACTGAGATGGGGCTGGATCGTCACAAATGGAAATACTGCAAACAATGCAACGTGGATCATAATTTTTACAACCTGCTCTCATTGGAAATGCGATTTCCTCAAGGATTCGCGCGCATGTTTATTTCCAACGACCAAATAACCAAACTCGAGCACTTTAAGCTTCCACGCAGGATAAACGCTGACACACTGAAAGAAGAAGCCATCATCGATCAATTCCACTACAACACGCGAAACCTAGACGCTATTGACCTGGACTCGATTATCGCCCTTCACGGGAAACTTCTGGCCCCACCCACGGAAGGCCCTGATACTAAGCGTCCCCGCAAAACCGGGATCGTCACTCCTGGCTGAACATCCGGTGGAAAAATCCGCCTGGCAACGACATTGTGTCCTCTTTTGATATTTCCGCGTACTTCTGAAGAAGTTCTCGCTGCTCTTTCGTTAATTTCTTAGGCACAACAACACGCATCTCAACGTGCATGTCACCACGACCCACACCCTTCAAGTGTGGAACCCCTGAGCCTGCAAGCGTGATACGGTCGCCGGATTGAGTCCCTGATGGGACTTCCACATCTGCCTCGCCGTCCAATGTTTTAATTTTCACAGTACAGCCGAGAGACGCCTGAGCGATCCCGATGGGCTGCTCCACAATTAGATCTAAGCCGTCTCTCACGAAACGGTCGCTCTCTTTAACGTGCAAGACCACATAAAGATCCCCACTCGGTCCACCAGCTGGTCCAGGCTCGCCCTCTCCCGTTAGCCGGAGTCTCACGCCTGAGTCCACACCGGCTGGAACCTTAACTGTTAACTTACGTTTCTTGTTGAGACGACCTTGTCCACGGCAGTCTTCACAAGGTTTATCAATGGTCGTGCCCTCACCGCCACACGAGTGACATGTGGTACGAATGGCGAAAAATCCTTGCGCGCGATTGACTTGACCCTGACCGCCGCAGGTTCTGCATACGGTTCTTCCGCTTCCTGGTTTTGCTCCGGAGCCTGTACAAGTGTCACAGCGCACGGGTCTTTCAAGCTCAACGACACGCTCAACACCGAAAACTGCCTCATCAAACTCAACGGCCATATCATATCGCAGGTCAGCGCCGCGCCTTACGCGGCCGCTGCTGCCTCCGCCGCTAAACCCAAAGAAGTCCTCAAAAATTGAGCCGAAACTTGAGAAAATATCATTAACATCCTGAAACCCTTGATTACCCACGCCCTGATGCCCGAAACGGTCATAACGCGCCCGCTTCTCGGAGTCTGAGAGCACCTCATAGGCCTCACTGCCCTCTTTAAATTTGTCTTCGGCTGACTTATCGTCCGGGTTACGATCCGGATGATATTTCATCGCGAGTTTTCGATACGCTGCCTTGATATCGGCCGGGTTCGCGTCTTTAGCAACACTCAATACTTCGTAGTAATCACGTTTCGACATGATCTTTTGACCTCAAAAAATTCTAAAATTCAGGCTGTGACTCTATATCAGTTCAGTCCCCAAAGCTATGCTCTGGGTCTGGAAACACGCCGGTTTTCACTTCTCTGTCATAGGCCTCTAGGGCATCGCCGATGATTTTATTTAAATTAGCGTATTTTTTAAGAAATTTTGGGTTAAACGTCGTGTCAAAACCCAGAAGATCATGCATCACAAGGACTTGCCCGTCACAGGCGACCCCGGCGCCAATGCCAATTGTCGGTACACTGAGGCCTTTTGTCACAACCTGTGCAACACTGGCTGGAATCATCTCAAGTACAATGCAAAAAGCCCCGGCATCCTGGAGAGCCCTGGCGTCAGCGGCCAGTTTTATCTGAGCTTCCTGTTCCTTCGCCTGAACCTTGTAGCCACTCAGCGCATGAACGCTTTGTGGCGTCAAACCCAGGTGCCCGATAACGGGAATCCCAGCGGCGACCAATGCCCTCACTTGAGGACAAATCGCGGCGCCACCCTCTAATTTAACGCCGTGAGCACCACCCTCCTGAATCAGGCGGCCGGCGTTTTTTATGGCGTCGTCACAGTTGGTATACGTTAAAAAAGGCATATCAACCGCCACAAACGGGCGCTTAACGACTCTCGTCACCGCGGCAGTGTGATGAATCATATCG
Source organism: Oligoflexales bacterium (assembly GCA_947468665.1). Taxonomy (GTDB): domain Bacteria; phylum Bdellovibrionota_B; class Oligoflexia; order Oligoflexales; family RGVZ01; genus CAMDKS01. Next base: position 55,331 of record CANILH010000004.1, read on the forward strand.
TCCATAGTGACTGGAATTGTGGAGTCATACCCAAGAAGTACATTTCCAAGGCTGTCACCCACAAGCACCATATCCACTGGTGACGCCTCGACAATTCTACCAAAAGCTGAGTCATAGCAGGTGACCATACTGATACGCTCACCAGCGGCTTTTTTCTTTAACAGTGACGCAACCGTCGTGGGCTGCTGTTTTGATGATGCATGGCTCATTATAACGTCCCTCCATAAAACTGACGTATACTAGCTAAATCAACGCCACGACACAAGGAACTGCCTCGGCCGGAGACCATAAATGACAGACCTATTTGCCCCGATTGACCTCTACTGCGAGCGAACTGGCGCAAGCTTTTGGAGCGAGCCACTTAATTTTTGCTCAAATATTGGCTTTATCGTCGCCGGGGTTCTTATTTTGAGAACTGTCAGGGGGGCCCACTTTAAATCAAAGCATCCGGGAACCCTGCTTCTGGCCTGGCTTGTGATCATAATTGGGATCGGTAGCGGACTTTTTCACAGCTTTGCCAATGGATGGTCCCAATGGGCAGATGTCATCCCGATAGGGCTATTTGTATTCACATATTTGTTTTTATTTCTCCGCTTTACGGCGGGAGTCGCCCCCCTCAAAGCTGGCCTTATCTTGGCTGGTTTTATCGCCCTCTCAGCAATGGTCGCAAGTGTTTCAGACCATCAGCTGAGCAACGGCAGCGAGGCTTACTTTGGAACATGGATCGCTCTATTCGGGGTCTCTTGTTTTTACGCAGGTCGTAAGCAAGCACACAATCAGTGGCGTATAGCACTCGCGTCATTAACGTTCTCCTTGTCCCTTTTCATGCGCACAATTGACATGCGGCTTTGTGACGCCTGGCCCATAGGAACCCACGTCTTTTGGCACCTGTTGAACAGTGTCGTAATTTACCTGATTACGAGCGCTTACATCTCAGAACGAGCTAGAAATTGAACGCACGAACCCCTTTAAGGGGAAGGACCTTAGGTGGAGGACTGTGGCGAGAAATTGGAAGAATTTAAGGTAGGACTACGACATGTGACGCGTTTGTGATGGGTTGGTCCCGTGCGTTGCGTCATGTTTTACTAAGCAACTGCCGTGCCAAGTTTTCCAAAATCCGAGCGTTCATGACGGTTTTTTATTTTCAGCCGTCAAAACGTCCAGTTAACGAAATCCTCTCATCTACCTACAGCGCGCCACCTCTGGGCTTTACGACGGCAGCGGGAAAACATAAACACACCGGTAACAAAAATTTACCGGTGCGTGAATGTTTTAAAAAATTTCTTAGAATGAATTTTTAATCAGCTTGAAAACCAGCCACACGAACTCTGATAGTAATAACCTTATCATCGCGACGAACTTTAAAGGTGACCTTGTTTGCCGCAGGAAGCTCTTGTCTGGCCTTGGACGGTTTTTTCTCCAGATCGGCGACAGCAATGCCGTTGATCTGCTCAATGATGTCGCCGTCCCTGAATCCAGCCTTCTGATAGATGGAACCTGTTCTGATCTTTGATAATTTGACTCCTTTGGTCTCGCCCTCAAAGCGGTAACGGTGAATATCAGCATCCTGAAGGAGATCCAAGAAGTCGACTGTCAGCATGCGGTCTCGCATGCCCTTGGTAATCTCCATGTCATGCTGCGGGGGAGCGTCTTCTCCCCGAGTCTTTTCGGGTTCTTTTACGCCAAGCCCACTTTCAGCGTCATGTGACTCAGATGTAACCGCCTGGGGCTGAGGCTGTGGCGCCGGTTCTGGAGCTACCTCAGCCTGCCGAGGAGTCGTCTGTTCTTTTTGAGACAGTTTATAGCCTTTTTCGCCGACTACCATTGCAGCCAGGAAACCGGCCAAAAAGCCAAGAAAAAAGACCATAAAACCCCAGCCTCGGCCTTTGGAAAGCCCCTGGTGCAAGGATTCATTTGTTGGTGAGTCACTCATGGCTGGTCCCCCTGATATTTCATTCTAATTTGTTGCTTAGTACCTCATAGAATTTTATAACCTCGACCCTACGAATGCAAACACTCTGGGATCTTTCCTAAATGATCGAAGCCAAAGAAAATATTCCTTTAAAGCACTTGACGACCCTAGGCACCGGAGGACCGGCGAGGTGGTTTATTTCCTGCTCCTCGGTGGCTGACATTGTTGATGCACTCAAGTTTGCCAAAGCCCGTAATCTGCAGGTTTTCGTACTTGGTGGCGGCAGTAATCTTCTGGTTTCAGATCAGGGATTTAATGGCCTGGTGATCCACATCACCCTGAAAGATCTCACCTATGACCCAAAAGGGCTTGTTACCGCCGGGGCTGGTGTTAATTGGGATCACTTCGTGAAGACCTCCTGCCAGCGAGGATTCACAGGCATTGAGGCTCTATCTGGAATTCCCGGACTCGTAGGAGCCAGCCCGATGCAAAATGTCGGCGCCTATGGGCAAGATGTAAGTGAAACCATCGCGAGTGTTACTGCCATTCACAGAAATACTCTCGAGACTAAAACGTTCTCAAAGGACGACTGTGAGTTTAGCTACCGGCAAAGCAGGTTTAAATCCAAAGAAAAGAACCTTTGGATCATCACGAGCGTTCAGTTCCGACTCAGTGGTATAAGTGAGCCCGCTGCGAAATATGATGAACTCAAAAAATCACTGGCGAGTGATGACAAATGGACCTCTGGCTCCCGACTCCAGAAAATTAACACCATTCGCGAGCATGTCCTCAAAATCCGTGCCTCAAAAGGCATGGTGATTAATCCTCTTGATCCAGACACGAGAAGTGTCGGAAGCTTTTTCGTAAATCCCATTGTGACGACTTCCATAAAAGACCATGTCACACAGGTCGCCCTTAAACTTGGCACCTCGCATCCACCAGCAGCGTATCCCGCTGGGGACAACCTGTGGAAGCTTTCGGCCGCCTGGCTGATAGAGCATTCAGGAGTCACCAAAGGATTCACGTTAGGCCGTGTCCGCGTCTCAACAAAACATGTTCTCGCGCTTACAAACCCAGGAGACGGATCCACCACGGAAATTCTCGAACTGGCTGACCATGTTCAAAGCACCGTAAACTCCTCCTTTGGAATACTGCTTGAAAGAGAGCCAACTTTCATTGGCTGAACAAAAAAAGCGCAGCTTTTGCTATGGCAAACGAGACGACCCTCATTTTAGTTGCCATATTTACTCAACATTTGAAATACTCTGAATCCTGTCAGGCTCGTGGCCTGGCGTTTTGTAGACGTTCGTCAATCATTTGGAGACTCCTGATATGGAAAATACGGATATTGTTTATTTCTTCATGCGCTGGCTGCATTACTTCTTTGGAATTATATGGATCGGCCATCTTTACTACTTCAACTTCACACAAGTTCCATTTTTTGGCGAAACAGACGCCACCACGAAGTCTAATGCCATCCAAAAACTCGTGCCGCGGGCTCTCTGGTGGTTTCGTTGGGGCGCGATGTTTACCTTCATCACTGGCCTGATCATGCTCTCCATCTGGGGAAGCCGCGTCGGTGGCGATGCCATGAAGACTTCCTTTGGTCTTTTCATCATGGTCGGAGCGACACTGGGAACTCTCATGTTCCTCAATGTCTGGCTTATCATTTGGCCTTGCCAAAAAGTCGTCATCGAGTCGACCACAAATGCCGCTCAGGGCAAACCAGCACTTCCGAACGCCGCCGCTAAAGGTGCAGCCGCTTTTCTGGCGTCCCGCACCAACACCCTGTTCTCTTTGCCGATGCTGTTTTTCATGGGAGCAGCCTCTCACTTGCCAATGCCCGTCGCGACAAATGGCGACTACACGACCGCTCTCGGAGCGGCCTTGGTTGTGATTGCTCTTCTTGAGGCAAACGCCATCAAAGGCAAAATGGGCCCTATGGCAAGCGTCAAAGGCGTCATCCACATGGGTGTTGTATTGACCGTGGTCTTGTTCGCTATTGTTTGGTTTACGGCGTAAGTTGAGGCCAAGAATATGATGCACCCGGGAATACGACACGTGATAATCGCGATTATGGGTATCGTGGTCGTTGTATTCATGGTGATCCTCAGTTCTTGTGACCGATGTTCTCAGAAATCATCAACCTCCGGGGAGACGTCCAATGTCTCCCCGGAGGTTCAACGTTTGGCTCGTGGAAAACTCGTCTATAACGCCAACTGCATTTCTTGTCATAACCGGAACCCGAAACTTCCGGGCAGTATAGGACCAGACGTTTTTGGCTCCTCAAAAGAGCTCCTCACCGCAAGACTTCTTTACGGCAAATACCCAGACGGCTATAAACCCAAACGGGAAAGCCATCTCATGCCGCCGTTGCCTCATCTGGCAAACGAGATCGAGGCATTGACCGCGTTCTTAAACGCTCAGTAACCTACATAATTAGAGTCGGTACAAATTTGATTAAGGCCTGCAGCCTAAATCAGTATCTTCCGTACATTTTTTGATGTCCCAATTGATCCTATCAGCGTCAATGATAACGTGATCGCCAATTTTCTTGGTCGGCAAGCTACCATAGGCGTTCATATCGGCATGCATATGGCCAGCCCCAGTTGTTACCGGCATGCACACGTAGGACAATGGAGACTTCACGACCAAAGTCTGGTCTCCCACCCCGGCAAGAGTCACTGCTCTCATACTAAATGATGTGACCTTCCAACCGGACTCACAAAGCTTTGGCATAAGGCCTGTGGTCAAATCAATATAATCAAAGCCGTCCCATAAGAAAACCGTGGTGCTCCCATCCACTGGGGCATAAGGGAGCCCGTTAATTAAATTCCAAAGATTAAAGACACTAAGATCAGCGACCTGATCTACACCACTGGCTCCGGGTAGCAATTCAGACGCGCTTATCTGAAATTTAGTGACGTATTCTTTAATGCTCGCGCCAAATTTGTCCAGTTTCTGGTGATCGGTAACTCCAAAATGATGTCCGAGTTCGTGAGAAAGCACTGCTATAGCTTCCGTAATTTCCATCTTGTTGGCTTCTGCCATGTCACTATTGACATAAATAACATCGCCGTGATTGGTTCCGGTCTTGGCGATCCGCACCTGTCCATCAAGAAAGAAAAATCCAGGGTTCTCCCGCTCAGATTTAAATTCTATCTTAACGACTTCAGAATTTCGTTTAAGCCCATTGCCGATATCCTGAGCCAGATCACCCACCCATTCATCATCTGTGCACTCACCCGGAAACATAGCATTCATTTGTCCACAGGTTACGAGTGCGTCATCGATCACTTTCGCCGCCACACGAAATGACTGCAAATATTTTGACTCGCAAGCCCCCCTTAGTCCCTCAATTCCACACACACCAAGTCGCTCCGCGAAACCAGCTGCGGGACTAAGAAAGACAATGAAGGCCAGACAACAAAATTTCGCGATCACCCGACTCATATCGATTACCCACCCTTACTGGTCACAGCTAACAGTCCATTGACTAGCTTCAGTATCTAAAAAATAAAGATGGAGAGCATTCTCACTAGGTTGCTCGTTAAATACCGCGTCAAAAGACATCTGACAGCGGTAAATCGCGTGGTTGCCATCTTGAGCATCCGTTTCAATCAAACTTTTTAGGCTAAAGCTTGCGTCAATAGTTTGAAAATGAAAGGCCGGCACTGACCATGAGGCCTGCCGAATTCGTGATTTTTTTATAACGACAGGCCCATGGCCAGCGGATGAAAATATATTCTGAAGCCCTTCAAGCACAGTCCCTGTTTGATCAAAAGCAGATGTAAAATCACTCACGGCAACATTAAATAATCGCCCCTCGGCCGTGCGTTCAACATAGCCAACGGCGCCAAATTTCTCCGCGTTCGCGACCCAATTCGAGTGAGCTTCCATTAGATTCTGACCTGATGCCTCAGCCAAGCGTTTAAATAGTGTGGCCCTTACATCTGCCGGCAAAGACCCGGGCACATGAATTGCCAAAGCTGAGGTCACCATGACTAGCAGCTCTTTCATAGGCAGCGCCTTTACGACACCTGCTGACTCTGTGACGTAAATCTTATCAAGATTAAACCAGACTTCACTCCCCACGGCCCTATCAGTGCGTATTGCCTGCTCGACTCCATCTACCACAAAAAACCCAGGGTCGTCTTTTTCGGCCTTAAATCTTGGCGTAACATTCTTGCGCTCGTCACGAGTACCAGCGGCAAGCTCATCAAGATAAGAAGCCTGCTGCGGACTAGTCACACATGCGGCATTAGACTTACAAAGCTGAATAAATTTATCGATCGAGATATAGCTGTACGCGATATGCGCCTCAGCAAGACCGCCACCAGTGCCAGTATTAGAGCCGCCACCTGGGTCACGGTCTAGTTCACGCTGAAAATCCACGGGTACAGCACGGCTATCTTTTGCCACCGCCAGTGACGAAAAAACCATTCCTGTCAGAGCAATCAAAATTGCGTATTTTGACGCGAAATCAATGAAAGTGCGCATAGCTATAGACTCTCCCGGAGCGGATTTGACGTTTAAGACCCGTACGATACTTAATAGTCAGGCACATTTCCAGCCATAACGACTGCTGCCTTTTCGGGTCATAAATATCTAATTTCAAAGACTAAAATGTCGGGTGCATAGAACGCTTTACATAGCACCCCTGATCTCACACATGCGGTGATTCTGTTCAGCGATTTCTATTTCAACGCCGCAGGTAACAGGCCAGTCTTGCTGCATGCTGACCTGTCTGCAGAGTATCCCAAGTTCTTAGCGTAATATTCGATAGTTAAGAATTTTTTAGGAATTAATTTATAAACCGTTAAAGGATTTGATAAGAGATCCGATAACAGGTAGATAATATCTTGTAGGCGTTTCGATCATTTTGGGAGAGTTCCATGCGCAATCCATTATTTAAAGATACAGTCACTGTTACAGATGTCCGCGGTCCTCGCGGGAATGAAATATTTAGTTTTGTCTCGGGAAATGAAGCCATTCGTGTCTTACATCGTGATAAGCCAATCAAGGTCCTTATTACAGAGGAATTCTATTTGAATCTTTTGACTTTTTGGCAGTCCAATTCAACAGAAAAAGCCGCAAATCATTCTCGTGAGGACATGAAGAAGATCGCGCGTACTGAATTATCCTCTATGGCTCGGAAGGGCTCACCTAAACGGTCTGTTGGATAAGTTTATTCCTTTGATGAGCTTAAAATGGAATTGACCGGTGAGGGTGTATTTAGCTCACTTCCCCCGAAATTTCGCTAGAAATGGACAAGGCATCTGTCGAAGGTAGCGCTCGTTATTTAAGCGCTACATGCGACGATGAATGTAACGACTTATTTTTGGGCGGAAAAACGACCAAAGAAAGCCATCTAGAACGCTAACCCAAACGCCAACGAGGCCACTGCTTTTAAGCAGGGCCTCGCATGACTTCCTGAGATTCAAAAAAAGGTAGCTGCTTATTCATCATCTTAGTTTGCGGCCGAATCTCGCATTTTTATTTCAAAATGTGAGATTCGGCCGGAGTCGCGATTGTCAGAAAACTGTCGCATGTAGCGCCTACTATTTAGTCGCTACATGCGACATGAATGTAACGACTTATTTTTGGGCTAAATGTCGCTGTTAACAGCCGCGCAAAAAAAGTGAAGCCTAGCAATTTGGGTGACCTGAATGCATTTACATTCCTCGACCGACACTAATGATCTTAACGTCCTGCACCAATCGAGAAAGTTTCTGATGGCTGAGTCCAATGGCCTCAGCATGAGACCGTGTGAAGACCCCCATTTTCTTAAGATTATTTTCCTGCTGCTTATTCATCATCTTAGTTTGCGATTGTCAGAAAACTGTCGCATGCAGCGCCTTTTATTTAGGCGCTGCATGCGGCGATGAATGTAGCGACTGATTTGTGGGCGGGAAAACCACATAGATAGTCATTGAAAAACCGTGTGCCACCCTCAGAATCTACCCCTTGACTACCGCTGCGTATTTAGTAGATAATTACGCATTATGATTAATCGCGCCTGCAACATACTGAAATTTATAGACAAAAAAAAGTCAGTTTTTGTCTTCGGAGCCCGCGGTACTGGGAAAACGTCCTATTTGAAGGCGTTGCGCGAGAACAAATTAAAGAACTCTATTTATCTGGATTTTTTAAATAATACGACGTTTCGGCGATACTTTGAGAATCCAGATTTACTTATTGCTGAGGTTTCATCGCTCGTAGCAAAACATAAAACCATCGTCGTGATCATCGACGAAGTTCAGAAAATCCCAAAAATTCTCGATACTGTTCATCTGCTCATCGAAGAGCATCACGGTAATGTCGTATTCATTCTCACGGGATCGAGCGCCCGAAAATTAAAACGCGGCGGAGCCAATCTTCTCGCGGGGCGGGCTATTACTAATTACATGTATCCACTTTCTAGTCTCGAATGTGACATCGATCTGCCTCGGGCTTTGCAGTATGGAACTTTACCTGGCATCTATTTTTCTGAAGATATTGAGGTTGAAAGTCTCGAGACTTATATCAATACCTATTTAAGAGAGGAAATTCTCGAAGAGGCGTTGGTACGGAAACTTGAAACATTCATTCGGTTCATTGAGATCGCCGCGCAAATGAATGGCGAGCCCATAAATTTCACAAAAATCGCCAAGCAATGTAAAGTTAGCCCGAACACGCTAGCGGAATATTTTAGCGTCTTGCAGGACACACTCATTGCGCATCGCCTCGACGGCCACGATAAATCATTGAGAAGACAGCTTTTACAGGCACCCAAATACTACTTTTTCGATTGCGGCGTCCTAAACGCGTTAAATGGCGAGTTACGGACAGAGCTCAAGCCGACTTCATTTCGATACGGAAAGCTTTTTGAGACCTTTGTAGTTCTCGAAATCATACGAGTAAACTCATATAAGAGCCTGGGCCTTCGATTTAATTATTGGCGCGAGAAAACCGGTAAGGAAATTGACCTTATCATTTCTAAGTCACTAGCTAGACCTCTTGTCGCGATTGAGATTAAGTCTTTTACCGAGCCCGAAGATCTTCCAAATTTCGATTTGCTTGAAGAAGATATGCCGAAAATAAAACGCTGGTGCTTCTGCAACGTACCACGCAGGGCTGATCATAATGGCGTTACTTTTTTCCCGTGGCGCGAAGGGCTGTCTCAACTTGAAAATTTGTGATGGGCGGGCGAACAGAGGCACCAAAGATGTCTGCAGGATTTCAGAAATATGATCCAGCTGATTTCACCCGTCGGTGTCTCAGGGAAGGCATCCCAGGTCATGATCTTCGGAGCATTTTTTTATCTCCCACGTGATCTGATCGGCGTCGATAATAGCGTGATCGCCAATTTTCTTGGTCGGTAATGAGGCGTAGGCATTCAAATCAAAGTGATTTCGGCCGAAACCATTTTCTGGCATGCAAACATATGACATTGGTAATTTCGCCACGAGAGAGTTATTCGCGGCAGGCGCAAGCTCAAAGGATCTGATGTTGAACCCCTTAAGGCTTAGACTGCCTTCACAGAGCTTAGGCTGGAGGTCTTTTGTCAAATCAACATAATCAAAACCATCCCACAAAATGACAGCGGAATTTCCGTAAGTAAGAAATCCTGCCGGGCCCGCGACGGCATTCCAAAGATTAAACACAAAAAGCTCAACAGTCTGCTCGCCGCCCGCGGCGCCGGGCATAATTTCCAAAGCCGAATTTTTAAATTTATTTATATAGTCAGCAAGCTTCGCGCCAAACCTA
>CANILH010000005.1 GCA_947468665.1 Oligoflexales bacterium
CCGCGAAGGTTAATATATTTATATACATGACCGCCAACGACATCTACGCATCTACACCGTCATCCTGACCGGAGGGAAGGATCTCGGGCGCTACGAAGCGGCCGATCAAATTGAACAAGCACGTCACCGTCACTCGCTGACTCCAACGCCGGAGCTGTGGGTCTGATAAATCACACTCGATCGGCCATTCCGTCGAGATGCGATTTATTTTTAAAACCGAAACCAATGACAACTAGGTGTTCACTTAATTGCCCTTAATTAACATGAGCGATGGTTAAATAATTCACAAACCAGTCGGGTGTCCCCTTAATGTCAATAAACCGAATGATCGAAAACACGTATTTTTACCAATCCTCTTTGACGGATTTTGGTGGCAACTTGTCGCCGCGGTAGATCGGCATAAAGGCCTTGCGGTCGTCAGGTGCGGCACGAAGAAGCTTCTCGGCCTCCTCGGGTGTCATGGGTTTCTGATCTAGCTTGCCCTTTTGTTCCTCGGCGGATTTCTTGGATTTGTCTTGTTTTGACTTCTGGTCGTCGCTCTTGTCTTTGCCGTCGTCGGGTTTTTTGTCGTCTTTTTTGTCATCCTTCTGAGCGTTGTCAGATTTATTTTCCTGTTTTTTGTCTTGCTGCTGTTTGTCTTTATCGGATTCTTTGCCGTCTTTTTTCTGGTCTTGCTTCTGGGAATCCGACTTTCGTTTTGCCCACGCGAGATTATCCCGCACCTGCTGATCCTGGCTGTCCATGGCGAGTGCCACTTCATAGTGTTTCACGGCCTCGTCAAGTTTGCCGTCGGCTGCCAGGAGATTACCAAGATTATAGTGTGCCCGTCGGGCGGGCTCCGAATTTCCACCGTCGGCCGTCAGTGCCTCAAATATCTCACGGGCCTTGGCGTTATCACCGGACGCCATGTGTTCCACCCCTTGATTGTAACCGTCAAGCGCGCTCGGCGCGGCCTCGCCGCGTCCTGACGAAAGCGCCAACAACATCAGTAAAACCCCTGCCCCGCGGGCCACAGTCCGGGTGTCACTGAGGAGCAGCTCCAGCACGAGAAGCACAAATCCCAACGCCGCCGGCCACTGGTACCGTTCAAACCACACCCGTTCTTTTTTGGCCTGAGTCTCACGCACCGTGCCTTTTGCGCGGATAATATCCTGGTATATTTTTGCTACCGATGCCCCGACGTCGCTGCCTTTGAGGTAGGTACCTCCGGTTTTTTCGGCAATGGATTTCAGTGGTGCCTCAGCGAGGCGACTCACAACGACATTGCCGTCTTTGTCTTTAATAAATCCTCCATTGGGATCCATAATCGGCGACCCAGCCTCAGAGGCCATGCCGACGGTGATGACCTTGGCCTTCGTCTTGACCACCTCACTGATGGCCCCGTCAATGTCTCCTTGATGATCCTCGCCGTCAGTGAGAAGTATAATCACCTTGCCAAGACCTTTGTCCTCCTGCTGCTCGCCGCCAGCGTCAAGGGCACGAAGTGATTCCCGCAGAGCTCCCGCGATGTCGGTACCGCCGACAGGAATCATGTCTGTATTTAGAGAGTCCAGAAACGACCTCACGGCACCGTGATCCACCGTGAGCGGACACTGCACAAAAGCCGCTCCCGCGAACACCACCAGACCAATCCGGTCACCGGCGGCGACATCAAGTAAATCCACAATCATGCGTCTGGCTTGCTCAAGTCTTGACGGATCAAGATCCTGAGCCAGCATACTGCGGGACACATCAACGGCCACAACCATATCCATGCCGCTTTGACGACTCTCAGTCCACACCCAACCGATCCTGGGACCAGCACTGGCAACGATAAGACTTCCTAAGGCCAGACAAAATATAATCCCTTTGGTCCATGCCATCACCCGCCTGAAAGTCCATTTACCCCGATCCCGGCCCACCGCGGCTAAAATCACTTTTAACCTGGCGCGGTATCTTGTGTACGCGAGTCCAATCAGCAATGCCGTTATGGGCACAAGCGTCAGCCAATAAAGCCTCGTGGCGTCAAACCACGCCATCTGCGGCAGCAGGCCAGCTAGACCTAATTTTTCGAGAAGAGTGTTCATGCGGGAACTCTCCTGTATTTCGTGCAACGCCAAATAGCCTCAAGCAATAGCAGTAATGTCGCCATCACTAGCAACGTCGGAAAAACATCGCGGCCGTGGCGCTGGTCTTTTTCCTCACGGCGGGTTTTCTCGAGTTTGTCGATTTCGCGGTAGACATTGATCAACGCGTCGGTATCCATGGCCCGGCGATAGACTCCGCCCGTCTCATCGGCAATTGCTTTCAAAGTTTTCTCGTCAATGTCGGCTTTGATGTGGAACACGCGACCATTCTGAACAATGGGAACCACGCCCTCACTGCCCACGCCAATGGTATGGACCCTGATGCCAAGAGCTTTGGCGGCCTGAGCCGCGGCGATAGGATCAATGCGCCCCGCGTTATTGGCACCGTCCGTTAGTAACACTACAATGTGACTTTTGCCGGGAGTGTCTTTGAGGCGTTTGACCGCCGTGGCAAGTCCATCGCCGATGGCGGTGCCGTCGCCGGCCATTCCAATCTCGACCTTCTCCAGAAATTTCTGAAGCACGTCATGATCCAAAGTCAGCGGCGCCTGTGTAAACGCCTCGTTACCGAACACAACCATGCCGATGCGGTCGTCTGGTCGCGATCCAATGAAATCCGCGATCACCGCCTTGATCACCTCAAGACGGTCAGGACGCTGTCCCCGCACCTCAAAGTCCCTGGCCCGCATGCTGCCAGAGGTGTCAATGGCAAGCATGATGTCCACGCCCTCGGACGTGCGTTTACCCTGACGCTCACCTAGCTGCGGCCTCGCCAACGCGACAATCACGACCAGCATCGTAAGCGATCTGAGCACCCAACCACCGTGACGGAGCATCGGCGGACGGCGTCGTAATTCACGCGGCACCATAAAGTCCACACTCGCGATGGGAATCGCCCGCAATCTGGAGCGTTGATCCAAAACATATGGCAGCAGCACCACGGGCAACGCCCAGAACCAATCTGGTGTCACAAACGAAACTGGAATCGACGGCATCAACCAGCCAAAGAAACTATGCATCAAAGACACGCAGTTCTCCTTTCTGATTCACAATAGACGCGGCAGGCTGAGACTCAGTCGTCGCCGTCTCTAGCCGTTCACACCAGTGTCTTAGGGCGTCCAGTATCTCATCGGCGTTTGTTTTACTGATTCGCGCACCGCCGAACCTGATGGCATCAAGTCTTTGCAGCGTCAAACGCAGCTCAATATCTGACAGCACCGTAAGCTTAAGTCTCTTGGTGGCGAGTAACGCCAATATTTCTTCTGTGGTACTTTCGGCCAGCGGTAACCCAGAGCGAATCTCGAGCCCGCGCCGAAGACAAAGACTAACCTCACTGCTGAACTGGTTCCATTCTTTGGTGAGGATCGGATTACTGACGGACCCCTCCGGAAACTCATCAGGAACCGCGATCTTAGCGATTGAATCTCTGAGCCTCGCCCAGGCAGTTGGGTCAATGGGTATCAAGCCCACTTGGTCTTTCATCCGCTGACGTTCTTTACGCCAACGCATAAAAAACAAAACTCCGGCGGTCACGAGTGCCGCTGCCAGCAGAACGACCGCACCCGCTAAAAATGGCCCTGGCGTCATCCCATTGGTCGCAACCAATGGCCCTTTCATGCCGTGGGGTGGCGTTTTATCGATAACTTCAGTTTGTTCTGTAGGCTTATCTGAAATATTTTTATTTTTAATCGCGGTTGCAGACTGACTCATTTGCGCCGCCTCCCACCCTCATGCCGGCGCAGATACGCGGCAAGAGGATCAACAACGGACGCGCCGGACTTCACGGCGAACATATCAGCGCCGGACTTACGGACGATATCCTCCAATGCCTTCTGACGGGCCTGATGAGCCTCGGTAATGAGCTTACGGGCACGGGCATCCGAGGTATCTATCTCAAGCAACTCACCGGTCTCACGATCCACGAACACACTCACGCCGCCATTGAATCGACCCCGGCCGGTCTCTAAAATCCCGTCCAAAGGATCTTGAGTCATGTGCACACAGGTCACGTCGTGTTGACGGGACACGCGTCCTAAAGATTTAGAGACGGGTGTCGTCAAAAAATCCGAGATCAAAAAACAAACGGCACGGCGTTTGACCATTTTTGCGACGTGATCAAGGGCACCGTCAATATTAGTTCCTTTGGATTGTCCGCTCCATGTAATCACGTCACGGATAATCCGCCAAACGTGGCCCTGGCCTTTACGCGGGGGGACAAACAACTCAACCGTCTCGCCAAAAAGCATCAGCCCAACGCAGTCATTACTGCGGATCGCGAGCCATGCGAGGACAGCGGCGAGTTCGGCTGCGGCCTCACGCCGAGAGCGACCGGCACCAGACGCGAGAGATGCACTCACATCCACCAAAAGCATCAGCGTGAGCTCACGTTCCTCGCGGAAGACTTTAATAAACGGCTGGTCCATTCTCGCTGTGACATTCCAGTCAATCCCGCGGACGTCATCCCCCGGCACGTACTCACGCACCTCATGAAACTCCATACCCCGCCCGTGAAACGCGCTGGCGTAGTTTCCACTCATCAGGTCAGTCGCTACATGCCGACCCCGGAGATTGAGTGATTTTATTCTGGCTATAACCTCAGCAGACAGCATCTATGATACCGAACCTCAGGGAACTTCAACCCGGTCAAGAATTTTCTGAACAACACGGTCGCTGGAAATTTGCTCCGCCTCGGCCGCGTAACTGAGCGTGACACGGTGTCTGAGAATATCCACAGCCACGTCTTTGATGTCCTGGGGTGTCACATAATCCCGTCCCATGAGCATCGCGTTTACACGAGACGCCTTCTCAAGGAATAAGCTTGCTCTGGGACTCGCGCCGGTCTCAATCCATGGCACAACATCTGTAATTTTGAACCTCGCCGGATCACGGGTCGCGAACACCAGGCTGACAATATACTGATGAATTTTGTCAGATACCCGGACTTTAGCGGCAAGCTGACGGCCCTCGACAATATCTGAGCGTGACAGCACGGATTTTAGCGGATCAGTCAGACCACCGGAACTCGCGCGACGCAGCATCTCGATCTCGTCACGTTCCGTACCATAGCTAACTTTGACTTTGAACATGAACCGGTCCACCTGGGCCTCAGGCAATGGATAGGTGCCTTCCTGGTCCACGGGGTTCTGAGTCGCCATCACAAGAAACGGCTGCTCTAGAGTAAACGTCTCACCACCAATCGTGATCTGGCGTTCTTGCATAGCCTCAAGTAACGCTGACTGGACTTTTGCCGGAGCGCGGTTGATCTCATCGGCCAAAACGAGATTGGCGAAGAGCGGTCCTTTGCGCACATGAAATGTTCCTTGTTTGGGATCATATACTTGAGTTCCCGTCACATCCGCGGGGAGAAGATCCGGTGTAAACTGAATCCGTGAGAATTTCAGTCCTGTGAGTTCACTCATGGTTTTGATCGCAGTTGTTTTGGCGAGGCCTGGCAGACCCTCAAGCAAAACGTGGCCATCGGCGAGCAACGCCATAAGAAGTCTCTGACCAACGTGAGTCTGACCAACAATGCGCGAGGAAAATCCCGCGAGAACCATCTCAATTCGTGACGCGTACTGTTTAATTTCGGCAGTTACAGCAGAATCCACAAAAACCTCCCAGATATATACGTGATATCAGGAGATAGTTTATAAAAGCCGCTGGATTAATCAAGAGGCTATCGGTGGTATCACCCAATAGCAACCCATGCGGTGATTCATCCCGGAAATCCTATCCCGCAATGCCGCGACGCCATCACTCTCACGCCAGTCAAAATCGGTCAGGTTTAATGTTTCTCTCATGATTTTTATTTTCGGCCAGATCATCCGTGCCCATGCCAAATGTGGCTCTTCACTGAGCTGCTGAAGAATGAATCGCATGCCGCGCCTCTCCTGGCGCGCCACAATCAGAATATCAATCCACCAGCTGGCAAACCGGATATCGATACGGTAGAGCTTATGGGCCTCAAATAGCTTCAGCAGCCGCGGATCCTCAGCCGTTGGGTACGAGTGCCCAAGCAACTCCAGAAAAGACTCCCACTCCTCGGCGGCTATAAGATCGGTCAGTCTCCGCATGCGCTCATCAGGGGACATGGCTCGTGATTTGACTATACGGCTTAGGGCAGGTTCTCGCAGCGCCGAACCCTGACGCGACACTGATGTCTGATTGACCGAGAGCATCGCATGCCTTGACTGTTCTTTGGCCGGTATGGCCTCGGGTATGCCCGCTCCGGGAGCCTCCACAGAGACCCGGGCAACCGACCCCTCAGCCAGTGCGCGCTGAACAGGCGCGGGATCCACCGCGACTGGCATCTCTACAGACTTAGGTTTTTCTACCGGTTTTGATTCCGGCGGCAACAATACGGTCGCTGGTGCCAGATCCAACTTGAAATCAGATACGGAGAACACTTTGACGACAATATTCTCATTTGTCGGAGGGGTCGTCTCGATATCGAAATGAGCCAATGGCAGGAAGTTGCTCCTGGTTGGCTCACCCACTAGATCACTGACGAACGATCCCGATAATTTTGCAGCCGGCTCCGGCGCCCCGGAAAGCACCATCGTCACATGCTCCTCAATCGTAATGCGGGAGACGCTTTTGTCATCATTAGACAACTTGCCACTCACGAGCCGCTTCGCCTCAAGACGAATACGCTCAGCCTTTTCTTTTTTGCCAAGCCTATCGAGCGCGTCACTAATCAAAACAAGGCTTTCCATATCACGGAGGCCTGATTTATAGACCATCCAGGAGACCTCAATCGCCCTGCGCGGCGCGGTTTGAATTAGTGCCCCCCCAAGGCGCAGCACAGCATCAACCCGCTCATACTCGGGCGTATCGGCCGCAAGCACAAGAAAACGGTCTACCAGTACGGTATCCGTGGGATTTGACTTAATGATATCCAGCAGACGTGCCAGCCCGGGCCCGATCATAGGAAACCTCCCTTATGCCCTGTCATCGGCATAAGGGAGGTTTAGATAACAAGGTAATATTTACCGGGCTCTGATCAAAACCCTAAACAGCCCTAGGCCACGGGTTATACGCCCCACTCCTGCAGAAACCGGGTTGAAACTTGACCCTCAATGAAGCGTTTATCGTCCAAAACCCGCTGATGAAACGGAATGTTGGTGCGAATTCCGTCCACTTTCATTTCGCGCAGCGACCGACGCATACGAGCCAGACACTCTTCACGGTCACGGCCCCAGGTGATGAGCTTAGCGACCATGGAGTCATATAGAGACGGAACCGTATATCCCGCATAAAGCATTCCGTCGACGCGAACTCCCGGTCCACCCGGCTCGTGATATCCAGTGACTTTACCTGGCCACGGCGCAAAGGTTGTCGGATCCTCAGCGTTAATACGACACTCGAGGGCATGACCTCTTAGCTCGATTTTCGCGGGATCAAACGAAAGCTTATGGCCTCTCGCAATATTGATTTGTTCTTTAATCAGGTCGACACTGGTGATCATCTCAGTGACGGGATGTTCCACTTGAGCCCTGGTATTGACTTCCATAAAGTAAAAACGCCCGTCCTCATCCATCAGAAACTCAACAGTCCCGAGACTTTGATAGCCGACAGCTTTTGCGAGACGAACAGCGGTGTCGCCTATTTCCTTACGGCTGGCAGGCGTCATGATCGGGCATGGCGCTTCCTCAAGAAGTTTTTGGTGACGGCGCTGAATCGAGCAATCACGCTCACCCAAATGGGTGACATTACCGTGCTCATCAGCGACCAGCTGCACCTCAACGTGACGGGGACGCTCACAATAACGCTCAATGAACACCTCTGGATTGCCGAATCCAACCAAGGCCTCACTACGGGCAAGGTCAAACTGCTTTCCGAGCTCATCCATCGAACGGACGATTTTCATACCGCGTCCACCACCACCGGCGGAGGCTTTGATAATGAGCGGAAAGCCAATTTCTTTGGCAAGTTTTTCGGCTTCGGACTGAGTCTGGATAGCACCAGTGCTTCCAGGCAGCATAGGAACGCCTGCCTTCTCAGCGAAAGCCCGGGCCTCGACTTTGTTGCCGAGTGCATGAATATGACTCGCCTTCGGACCGATAAATTTCACGCCGTATTTTTCGCAGATCTCAGCGAATTTGGCGTTCTCCGACAAGAATCCGTAACCAGGGTGAATAGCATCCACACCGGCGATCTCTGCCGCGCTCATAATAGCAGGAATAGAAAGATAGCTTTTGGCGCTTGGGCCAGGACCGATACAGATACTCTCATCAGCGATACGCGTATGCAGCGCGTCACGGTCCGCCAGACTGTGGACGGCAACTGTCTTAAGACCCAACTCCTGGCAGGCGCGTATTACGCGGACAGCTATTTCTCCGCGATTGGCAATCAGAACCTTTTTCATAGGATCACCTTTTCATGGCTCAGATGTTTTCTAGTGATGTCTTAAATGACTTACTCGATAACAAACAAAGCCTGATCAAACTCGACTGGCTGTCCGTTTTCGACCAGCATTTCACGGACCACACCTTCGCGGTCGGCCTCAATCTCGTTCATGAGTTTCATAGCCTCAACAATGCAAAGGGTTTGACCCTTGCGCACCCGGGCACCGATCTCAACAAATGGATCAGACCCTGGAGTTGAGGAACGGTAAAATGTCCCGACAAACGGTGACTTCAGGATGTGGCCGTTGGCAAAGCCTTTGACGGTCCCCGCGGGCGCGTCAGACATCGGGGCCGCTGGTGCCTGCATTGCCATACCGTGAGTCATCATCGGCATTGCGCCCATGGAGCTCGCCGCCTGCATGGTGACCTCGATTTTGTGATCTTTTGATTCGATTTTTACGTGATTGAATCCCTGCTTACGCATGAGATCCATCAACTGCTCTACGCTTTTCAGATCCATATTTCACCTGTCCATTAATTAAAATCCACGCCACATGGCGCGGATGTCAGATAAACGATTTAAATCAGCTCTGAACTTTGGAAAGATACTCGTTCGTCCTGGTGTCGATCCGGATTAGATCGCCCTCTTTAATATGAAATGGCACCTGCACGGTAAGGCCAGTCTCAAGCTTGGCTGGCTTACCGCCGCCGCCGGATGTATCGCCTTTGATATTTGGCTGAGTCTCGGCGACTTTAAGATCCACGTGGTTATCGACCTCAACGGCCACTGCGCGTCCACGGAAAAAAGTCACACGGGCATTAGTATTCTCAACGATATAGTTGCGGGCTTCGCTCACCTCATCCTTGGACAAGGTGAACTGCTCGTAGTTGGAAACATCCATAAACGACCAACGATCACCGTCATTATATAGATATTGCATTTCGCGCATCTCAACATCCGGCACGTTGACCTTATCACCGGACTTAAATGTGACCTCGACAACCTGGCCTGACTCGAGATTTTTAAGTCTGGTACGGCAAAACGCGTTGCCTTTACCTGGGCTGACGTGCTGAAAATCGACAATGACCCAAGCCTTATTGTTATATTCAATTTTCAAACCTTTGCGGAAATCCTGAGTCGAGTACATGCTGATTCCTCATACGAAAATAAGCGCCAGGCATCACGGTGCCCTGCAAATGTTGGGATAATGTACCTTAATTACTGGCATCTACGCAATACATTGCATGTTTACAGAAAGTCGAAAGGTAATCCTGTCAGCGGTCAAAAGATAGTCATGCTGGTTTTTTGTGCGCTGGTACCGCCAAAAAGCCTCCGCGGATCGTAAAAGATCGTAATTTAGTCACTTTTTCTTCGCCGAGACCCACGAATTCAAGCTCAGCCTGGTACTTGCCCCAGCTCTGCTTCCTACATTTATTGACGCGGAAAATAATATGATCCTCTTTGTGATCCAGCACCTGTTGAAGCTCATTAATAACAAGAGAGACCACAGCCCCTTCCAGGAAAAGGACGGAGGAAGTCACGACCACGCCAGTCTCGGAGACGTCGGTTGCCAATAGATCTGGCTGAATCGCCTCGATCTTATGCAGCTGCGCTTTAAAGCTGCAGTTTGCGCTGGAGTAGCGTTCTCCGCCAGAGTTGTTGCCCATGAGCTTGGTTATTTTTTCCAGAAGAGTGCCGGACAACACTGGCTTTACGATATAATCGCCCGCACCCATGGACACCGCGCGTTTCACGGTATCTGAGTCGCGCCGTGATGATACAAAGCAAATCTTTGGGTTAAATACCGGGTTCTGGGCTTTAACTTTGTCAAGAAACTCAAATGCCGTGACGTCACCAAGCTGGACATCAAGTAGCAGAAGATCAAATGCGAAATCATGCTCGATGGCCGCCTCGACGCCTTTTTGCGAGCTGCTTACGCCGATTACTTTATGGCCGGCGCTCCGCAGCACCATGCATAAATAGTGCAGCAGCTCGTTGTTGTCCTCTATGACCATAATTGAAGTCATGATCCATGCTCCATAATCTGTTCATCTGACGAATCAACTCAACCCATCCAGCCGGGGCGATAAACTCAAGTGAATGATCGACACTTCATGGAAAATCTTGAGGAAAAAGAGCTTCGACTTCAAAGAAATAAGGATTCAGGAGCCAGAACGACCGGCTCTTAAAATAGCAATAAATACATATATTTACTTTGTCTCGCCGTTTATTTTCATCCCGACTTTAGTTTAGTCGCAGCCTGCCGATAGAGTGCTCTAACCATGAAAACAGCGCATTTAAATTTTCATATCGTTGAGTCCGTCTGCCTTCAATTGCCGGACGAGGCGGCGCGCCTGTCGTTTTGGCGCGAGTCGCTTGGACTTTCACTTGAGTCCCTTGAGAAAAGTATCGTTCGCATTGAAAAGGCCCTGGCCACCAGAGACGCGCCGAAGCTCGCGCAGGTCGCGCACAAAATAAACGGCACAATTAGTTTTCTTGGCGGAAAAGAGATCAGTGAGCGGATGCTGGAGATTCAGGAAAACTGTTGGCAGGAAACCATCCTCTGGCCATTAAAAGATGAGTCTGCGATCCGCTCTGTACTGGCTGCGGTAGTCAACGAGATCAAAGAGGCCCGCGAGAAAGATCCCCTTGCCTCCTGACCTTTGACCTCAATTCATTATTCAACCAGTTTTTTCTCAACAGGGCGCAATTTAAAAGGCGCATTAACGCCGCGCGCGCTCCCTTTGTTGGGGTCAGACTCAGTCACGAATAAATTATCCAATCGAGCGTGGCGAATCACCTTTTGCAACTC
Source organism: Oligoflexales bacterium (assembly GCA_947468665.1). Lineage (GTDB taxonomy): Bacteria > Bdellovibrionota_B > Oligoflexia > Oligoflexales > RGVZ01 > CAMDKS01. The sequence goes on from CANILH010000005.1 coordinate 11,227, forward strand.
ACCCCGAAACGACGACATTCTGACAAAACGCTCCCTCTGGATTCCCTGTCCCGGCTCTTTGATGTCCTTACCGCCTGTGGCGTGGATAATATCGGCTGAGTCTCGGTCATGAACCGCCTCAACAATCACGACATGGCCGCGGTAAACGAGCATGTCACCCGGGATGATATGACCCACAGTCGTCCCGACCTGTCGCAGGTGATATTTTTTTGCAAGGGCGTCAGGCGCAAGATCAAGCATCTGAGATGTCGTTATGTACGGGAAAGCAAGGCCAGCTTTAGTAAAAACCATCTGCGTAAAATGAGAGCAATCGAGGCTGCAGGAACCGCACGTGGGGCACTCCAAAAAGCGCTGTTTTGGGGCCGGGCGACGATCCTCAAGACAGCTATTGCACTGATCGCAGGTTTTCGTGTCGCCAACCTTTGCTCCGCCGTAAACGTAAGAAACCTCCAAAGTCTCCAGCATGTCATCACCAGCGGTACGGATTTTGGCCTGAAGTGAAGACAATTCCCCGCCAAAGGCCAAACCTGGTGATAAATAAATCAATAAAAACATGATGTTAAAATATCCGCGTAGCATTTTCCGTCCCCGACTCAAATATATCTTCAAGCTTCCGATATATTAGATGAAAAATAGCCAATGGACTAGACTATGCAAGAGTGGGTTCTTTGTACCTGCGGGTGCCGGCACAACCAAGGAGCACGGCTTGTCTGAGCACGATGATAAATCTCAAGCCCCGCCAAATGAGAGTGCCCAGCCCTCAGGGGACAGCTTTGTGCCAGGTACGTCTTCGGATAGGCCTGAACCAGTACGTAGTGATTATGAGTCCAATACGGCGTTTCACAAAGCCAATTTCAAGTTTAATTACTTTCGCGCGGCCCTTGCTGTTGAGATCTCACTAATTATCGCGGCGATCGTTTTCGCATGGACCTTTTGGCATATATGGTGTCCCGATGGCCTTGAGCAGTGTATGGGCAGTTCGAAACTCGCTCCTGCTCACTTCCTGCTGCTGTCGTTTGTCAGACCATTCCTGCTGACACCTCACGTCTTCGGCGCTTATCTGGCGGCACGAAGTTTCAGTGAGGGTGGCGCCATTTTGCTCTCGGCTCTTGCCAGCACACTCTCGACAATTCCAGTTTATGGAATCTTCTACCTGCTAGGAAAGAGTATCGTAATACCTTGGATGAGTCGCAATCTACCCTCAACTCTCCGCCTGATCAGAACTCAGGACTACAAGTTGATTTTCGCAGCGCGACTCATTCCTCTGTTCCCGTTTGATCTGATAAGCTTCCTGGCCGGTGCGTTTAACCTGCGGCCATGGCGGGTTCTGGCGTTTACGTTTCTGGGGATTCTGCCTGAGTCGATCTTCCTGGTTTATATGTCGTCTCCCAAAGTGACTCTGCTTGGCTGGACGGTAAATGCCATCGGGTTGACCGCCTGTCTCATTTTGGGACCCTTACTCGTTTTCGAGTGGCAGAGCAGGCAACGGGGGCGAAGCCTCTGGAACACTATGATCGCGGCTTACAAAGAAATCATGGCCGAGGCCACCATGAATAATCAAATCGTGCGCCGCAATAAAACCATCGACCCGAACAAAACCCCTGTGCTGCTTCTTTATGGTTTCTTCTCCTCTCAAAGATCCCTGAATGTCATTGAGCGTCAGCTGGTCGCCGCTGGTTTTGATGTCCTGAGCTTCAACCTGGGGGGTCTTTTTGGGACTTTTTTCACTCAAGGGGTAATGGAGTCTGCCGCTTTCATTGACTACAAGTTAAAGCGGCAGATGGATCGTCATGGATTCAAGAAAGTTCACGTGGTCGCCCACTCAAAAGGCACCCTTGTATCGTTCTGGTGGCTCCTCAAACTGGGCGGCAGCAAATACTGCGACAAAGTAATCGCCATGGCGCCGCCTTGCAGCGGGAGCTACTTCACCTATCTGGCTCTGGTGACACCACTGGCGTTTTTCTGGCGGGATGTATGGCAGATGCGTCCGGGCAGCAGCTTCCTGAAATATCTGAAAGACAGCGTCGTTCCACCAAATCTAAAAATTTACTGTATGTACAGCGACGCCGACATGGTAGCCCGCGGCAAACTAGGCGTATTTACTCCACGCGGGGGCAGTGAGAATGTCACGAAGATCGCCATGAATGATCTAAGTCACTTTGACTTCCTGCTAAGACGGGAACCCATCAAAGAGGTCATAAAAATCCTGAAAGACGACGAGGAGACTAGCCGTCTTCTCGACGCTGAGGATGTAACTCCACTAAACCGCATTGGCGGAGACTATTGAGAATCAGCGCTTCGGGCGGTTGTCCGGACGATTGCCTTGCGGGCGGTTACCCTGCGGTCCTTTATCCCTGGACCTGGCGTCTCTTTGGCGCTGGTCTTTTTGCTTTTGTTCACCTTCGCCCATCAAAAGCCCCAGATCGATATCCTCGGCCCATACCTCAGCCTCGCTCTCCATACCGTCCCTCTGAGGAGCGTGGGATCTTTCGACAACCTCTATTTCGGTCACTTTCGCCGTAAGCAGACGGCCATCCGCGGTCTCAAAAACCACCATCTGATTGAGGATATCAGTTTTAATCACGTTTCCGGAGTCACCGTCAGGCAGCATCCTGACCCGGGACTTCATTGCCGGCAACCTGCTACGCAGATCGACGTAGGCGTCATTCTCATAGGTCAGACAGCACAGCAGACGTCCGCAACCGCCAGAGACTTTATTTGGGTTAAGGGCGAGGTTCTGATTTTTCGCCATCTTGATGGAAACAGGAACAAAGTCCCTCAAAAAACTCGAACAGCAGTATTCACGTCCGCAGATACCAACCCCGCCGACCAGTTTGGCCTCGTCACGGGCACCTACCTGCTTCAATTCAACACGGGCGCGAAGCGCTCCGGCCATGTCTTTGACAAGATCCCTGAAATCAACGCGACCGGGGGATGAGAAATAGACAGTAATTTTGTTGCCGCCCATCTGCGACTCTATTTTCATAATACGCATATCAAGCTTCATGCTTTCAACCCGCGAGCGGGCGATACTCATGGCTTGCTCCTCAGAAAATTGGCCGGTTTCGTCAAGATCCCGATCATTGGCCATTCTGATAACCGGCTTAAGCTCGGCAGATTCTTTCGCGCCTTCCTGCTGCATATCCATGCGCACTACGCGAGCCAGCGTCGCACCACGCTCGGTATCAACGACGACATTATCCCCGACGCGGAGCGAGATATCGCCAGGTAAGAAGTCATAGATTTTTCCAGCGCGTCGAAACTGAACACCAACCACATTTGTAAACGTCATAATACACCCTCTTCCCATTGACAAAGTCCAATGGACTCCGCCACCAATTGCGCGTTTAAAGTTATTTTACCAAAAACAGCGCGCCTGCGAATTTCTCTTAAAAGACGCCGCCTGTGCCGCGTCGCACGCTCACCATCTGACGATGACAAGCGATCCTCTGATTTAGATAACCGGTCCCGGTTAAGCTTTGACAACTCCCACTCAACCGCCCCCAGAAGCTCTGGCACCCTCACCTTCTGAACCCGGGCGAGATCAGAGGCGGCCTGCAGAGCCCGCGAAGGACTGGTCGCGGTCACAAGACTATGGACACTGTCACGAAGTAAGTGACTATTTTCAGACGAGTCGGTTATTTCACGCCAGATCATTCCAGGACTAAATCCAAGCCGAGTCGCCCACATCCTGAGGTCATCGTCAGTTCCGGTTTCTTGTCCAGAGGACTCAAGAATCACGCGCATCCATTTGATCACCGTGTCGCGGGGGGGAAGCTTGACCTTCCAACGTAGGCAACGCCCCCTGACCGTCGCCGGCAGCCCAAGTGGCCTGCTCGTTGTCATAATAATTCTGGCTTGTTCAGGAGGCTCTTCAAGGGTTTTAAGCATTCTGTTAGACGCCTCAAGCGTCATCTTGTCCGCGTTCATAATAACTCCGACACGAAATCCTCCTGGACTAAGCATATCGAAAAATCCCCGCATCGTCTCTACGTCCGCGGTTTTTATTGACTCTGTACCCATATCAAGAATCATTACGTCAGGATGAGTACCTGACAGAACCTCAATACAGCTCCCGCATTGCCCGCATGCTTTTTTGATGGCAGACGCCTCGTTACAAAGCAAGCGCGCCACCATCCACGAGGCTAGATGCCGTTTTCCAAGTCCCTCGCGACCTTCCAGCATGACAACAGGATGCATCCGGCCACTATCCATGACCTGAATAAGTTCAGATTTGGTCTGCTCAACACCCATCAATTCGCGCCAGTCGAGTCGACCGGCATCAGCGCTTTTTTTAGTTTTGGGAGTTACAGCTTCCAACGTCGCTCCAATTCCGCGCAGGCGTCCTGAAGGACTTTTTCCGGCGGCAGCGACGCGTCCAGAATATAAAACCTGGCGGGGTAAAATCCAGCCAGTTTACGAAACGCCTGACGAAGTCTATCCAATACCTGATGTCCGGCCTGATCATATCTGGCGACATCGTCACCTTTAGGATCCGCACCGCGGGCTCCAATACGCCCAGCGGTAATAGTTACGTCGCAATCAAGTAAAAATGTCAGGTCCGGCTCTAAGCCCCCCGTCGAAAACTTTATTAATCGCTCGACCTCATTGATCCCCACACCGCCAAAAAGGCCCTGATAGACCCGGGTAGAGTCCGCGAAACGGTCACACAAAACCCACTGTCCTGAGGTCAATGCCGGTTTTATCACTTTTGCGACGTGCTGCGCACGGGCAGCGCAAACCAGCAATGCCTCGGTTTCAGGAGTAATGTCTTCCCCGGCGGGCGGTGATTTAAAAACGCGCCGGATCTCATCTGCAATTGGAGTCCCACCCGGTTCCCTGGTCTGGAGAATCTGAACTCCACGGGTATCGAGCCATCGGACAAGCCCACTTGCGAGAGTTGATTTGCCAACCCCCTCGCCGCCTTCAAGTGTTATAAATCGTGCCTGTGTCATATCTTTGCCTGTCCCATCAGGGACTTTTCATATTGTGTAGTGTCTTATAACAACACGAAAACACCCTTGTTACAACATGAAAAACACCCCCCTTTTCTCTTTTATTTCAGGTGATTGCGCTATGTTTTAGCATTCCATTTTAGGGTGGCAGCCGCATCACTACCTTGATATTTGCCCTATAGCTCCGATAGACGAAGGCGGTGTCATCGAATCCAAGCGTCGAAAAACACCGCCCTAATTGGAGAAACACCAGAGGCATGTCAGTCAAGTCATACATACTCGGTCAAGTCGTCGCCCGTGGCGGCATGGCGGAAGTCTACCGCGGACTACAAGTGGGTCAGGATGGCTTTCGACGCCTCGTTGCCATCAAACGCATTCTGCCACACCATGCCCAAAACGCTGAATACACCGAAATGTTCAAAGATGAGGCACACATTGGTCAAAGGCTTCAACATGCAAATATCGTAAAGGTTGAAGGCTTTGACATCATCGATGGATCAGCGTCAATCGTCATGGAGTTTGTCGATGGATCAGACCTGAGAGCTCTACTGGCCGCTACTGAAAATAAAAAAGCACCAAGTGGTATTAAAAACTTCGTCCCCGCGGGGCTCTGCGCCTATATCACCGCCGAGGCGGCACGCGGCCTTCACTATGCGCACACAAGACGTGATGATGTCTCGGGTAAACCACTCAATATAGTCCATCGTGACATGTCGCCCCAGAATCTATTGATTTCCTGGGAGGGTGAGGTCAAGGTAACTGATTTCGGTATAGCCGCCGCCGACCGCGATTTCAAGCAAACCGAAACCAAGGCCGGTATCGTCAAGGGTAAATACTCGTATATGAGCCCCGAGCAGATCAGCGGCAAAAAATGCGACTCACGCACTGATGTGTTTGCCCTCTGCGTTGTACTTTGGGAAATGCTCGCGATGCGCCGCCTGTTTATCTCAGACAACGAGATAGACGTGATTGAGATGGTACGCCATTGCAAGATTCCATCACGCCTTCGCGAACTGAATCCGTCTGTCACAGAGGAGCTTGAGATGATTGTTTTGCGCGGCCTGGCCAAGGATCCGCGCAAACGTTACGAGTCCATGGATGCTCTCGAGAAAGTTCTGCGCGCTTATCTCACCAAATCCAAAAGTACAGCCTCCGCCAGTGATCTTGCGGCGTTTGCAAAGGATATTCTCAAGGAACGACGAGAGGCCAGCCAGGAGGAGATGCGAAAAATTCTCACGTCCGCCAACCAGCCGGCGGCCAGCCAAAAACAAACACCCCATCAATCCCTGGAACTTGCCCTCGACACGACACCAGCCAATGGGCGGTCACACCTTGTTGTTGGTCGAAGCCGCCTCGGCGCGCCAGGGCAGCAAACACCTGATGGCACAGTTAGTCAGACTCCTCATGTGTCACAAAGATTTTCGCGTGGTCCGGCGCACAATCAAACTAGTGGACCCCGCAGGGCATCGGGATTTTCACAGCTTCACAGGCAGCCAAACCAGGCAACCAATACGCTAACCTGGTTCGCGGCTCTGCTGACACTCACTGTGATCGGCGGCGCGCTCTTCAAAAAACACAGCAATGCCGCAAAACAGGCTCTCGCGCTCACAATTCGGTCAACACCCCAACCAGTTCGGATCAAAATCAATGACCGCGACGCGGCTGGGGGGCGATTCCTGGCATCACCGGCCAAAATCCATCTCGATCCCGGACTGAACAGCGTGGAAGTGTCAAGGCCTGGCTACAAAACAGAAAAGCAATTAATTAATACAGAAGAAGGAATGCCCAAAACCCCTCCGTCATTCAGGCTCAAACCTAGCGCGCAGTTCGCGCCGGTGAGAGTTGAGTATCGCGGACAGGAGCCGGCCACTATTTCTATTAATGAAGGGTTCATCAGGCAGGCAGTCACGCCCCAACAGCCGATTTTCCAGATTCCAGATATGACGAGCGGCGTACCCGCCGACCTCATAGTCATCAACTCTGAACGTACAATACTGTTTCGCTGCGGCTTTACTCCGGCTAACTCCACTGAAAAACGCCCCGTAATCGTTATCGTCGACGCGAAATCCGGAAAATGCGTTGTCTCAGGAACATCCGCGAAAGGAGACCGATGATGTCTCCTGCTAACAGAAACCTGCTGCTGCTGATTTTGAACGCGACCGTATGGAGCCTCAACGCGCTGACCTATAAAGGCAACATCCGACTCAACGCGAGGTCTGGCGTTCCGGTGACCATTGATATGGAGCCCGGGCGCGCGCGCCTGACTGTCGATGGAAAGGTGTGGGAGAACTTCGGCATCACCGATGGCTGGATACAGTCTCCGGCTATCGTCAGGCTTCCTGCGGGTCAACACAAAATGCTGCTTGAGCGCACTGGTTATGCGCCCCATTCATTCAAGGTCCTCGTTTCAGAGGGAGATCATTTGCAACTCAAAATGGCCATGGAGGCCCTGGAAGGTTCTAACCACGGCGCGGAGATTATCGGCGAAGGTCCAGACAGCGATTCCATCATCGCCAAACTTGACGATGGCATGGAGGAGGGTCTACTTCCCATCAGAGCCGATGATCTCACCGCGGGTCATCACTCGCTTGCGCTAAAAATCAGAGGCCTTGAGGGACTCCGGGCAAAGCCTTACACATGCGTCTTTGACATAACCCAGACCGACATCAGCGTGATCACTAAAATAACGGTCAACAAAACCGGCAAAAAACTAAAAGTCACAGGCTGTAAACGCCTCAAAGAAGTCCATTAGATTCCCGTGCTACTCACCGTGAACGTCACCAGAAACGCCTGCCCTGAGAGCCCGCGCCCCAGCTGGAACACCAAGAAATCGAGTCGTCGCCAGCCACGCCCCACGAACCTGATCCCAAACCGCGGATAAGCTTGACGACTCCCCTTCAAGAATGCTCGCGTCGGATTTAAGCGCCATCCGATCCCAGTCGAGAAACGCAAGCCCCTGACGCACATCACCCCGACCACCGTAGGATCGCAGAATCGGGCTGTGCTTATGGAGATTCTCAACAAATGAAAGCCAGTCCCGGCGTTTCTCCAGAACATCCGTCTCCGAGAGGTTATCGGCCGTTACAACTGTGATCATATCCCGGGCTTTCCCCCGCCACACGTCTCGTTCGATTGCCTGCAACGAGCGTTCATCCATATCAAAGCTCAAAAAGTCATCTATTGAGACTCTCCGCACTAGAATACCGGACCTCGACAAGACCTTAGCGAGGAAGCTGAAAATTGTGTCGTCATCAGACACAAGTAATAATATTGTGCCAAACTTTTGGACTTCAAAGTCCACGGTCTCATCACCCATGAAATCCCACATGATCGTCGGAACTTCGGCGTTTTTCAAAGAGTCAAAAATATCGTTAACCTTCATAGCGGCATTATCGATCACTTCGCGACCACTTCGCTGCCATGTCTGCTGACCAGAATTAGCCTGCTCATTCATAAGATTACCTTCCCTACATCTGACGCGTCTTCCGCGAGGGGGCCAGCCAATGGTCCACTCGCGACCGTCTGCTCAAGCGGGTTTGCGGTACTGGCGTTGGACTGGAAGCGTCCGGGTCTCGTGATCACGCGACCGAACGTCGACTTTTTATCGATGAGCGCACTATGAGGATGGCTGGACCATGCGTGCATATCGTCTAGTCCGGTAATATCCATTGATCTACCAACCAAAGAATCCTTGAACTCAGAGATCGCGCTCATAGACGTATGATCGACGAATTTTGAATTCGTAAGATCAAGAACAATATGGTTTGCCTTCACTCTCTTCAGGTGATTCATCGTTGACATCAGATTAGTGAACGTCAGCTGCGAGTTCACTCCGATGACGGTAACTTCATTTTTTTCTGGATGCGCGTGGGTGGCCTCCGTAGTCTCAATGCGAGGATGGAATGCGTGTTTCAGAGTGCCTGACGCCAGCAGGTTAAACACGGTTTCACAGGTAAGTCCAACGCCGATACCAACCAGCAGATCCGTCGCGAGAGTCGTGACCAGTGTAATCGCGAAAACAGCAAATTGTTCTTTGCCAGCAAAAAAAACAGCCTTGCAGCGACTTAACGCCGCCAGACGGGAGCCGGTAAACACCAGGAGACCAGCTAGAGCCGCTAAAGGAATCATATTAATGACCCACGGGAACGCCGCCACAAAAACAACCATGAACAAACCGTGAAAGAAGTTAGCCCATCTGGATTTAGCGCCCGCGTTCAAATTAGCCGAGCTACGAACAATCTCCGCGATTATTGGCAAAGCTCCGACCAAACCGCAAAGTGTATTGGCGAACCCAACGACCATGAGGTCTTTGCTGCAATCCGAATGGCGTTTTTCTGGATCAATAGCATCAACGGCTTTAACTGACAGTACAGACTCAAGACTGCCAACAGCACCGATCATAAAGGCCCACTTCCACCAAAGACCACTCCCTAAGAGGGAGAAATCCGGCGAAATGTAAGCCTCTGTAATTTTACTCGGAACATTAACCAGAAACTTTGGGCCAATCATATGTGTGGCACCAAGCAGCGTATACTCATGAGCGTGAGCGAAATCGAACCCCAGCGAGCAGGCCACGGCGACAAAAACCACAACCAGCGGAACCGGGATTTTCGAGAGGAAAGACATACCCTTAGCGCGGGTAATCATCGGCCACAAAACCATCAGGAGAAGCGACGCGACACCAACCATAGCGACTTGCGGATTACACTCCATGATTGCACGGGGCACTTCCGCGAGAAGCTTAAGGGGTTCTTTGGAAGAAGGCACATGACCAAGCATGACGTGACTTTGCTTGGAGATAATAATGACACCGATTGCGGCCAGCATGCCGTTTACAGTTGCCTCCGGGAAAGCTTTTCCGGCTTCAGCAAGACGAAATTTACCAAGAAGAATCTGAATAAGTCCGACAACCACAACGGCCGCCAGCGCGTAACGGACACCGGCAGCGTTATTCCCGGCGCCAAGCTCCTCAACAGCGCCAAGCATAATGACGATCATACCGGCCGCGGGTCCTTTAATGCTCATTGGAGAGCCAGCAAATGGAGCGACGATCAAACCACCGATAGCGGCCGCGGCAAGCCCCGACAGCGGAGGAAAACCGCTGGCCATGGCGATGCCTATTGAGAGCGGCAAAGCCAGCAAAAACACGATAAAACCAGCTAATATATCTTTGGAAACATTGGGCGACGAGAGCCAAGTCTCAGGAACGGGCTTTTCGTTACTTTTTACCATAATCATGAACTCCTGACGATTTTTCTGAAGAATTTCGCGACCAATGAGCTACAATGGTAGCATTCGGGTCGTGACGATTGTGTGTCGTCACAGTGAAGCTTTTGTGACGGCCGAATGGTGGAATCCTGACGATTGTCTGTCGGAATCGTAATGTCAAAAAACGGGCGAAAACCACTAAGAATGCGGATTTTAAAATGAAAGCACTTGTTGTTGAGGATGACGTAAAAGCCGCTGGCTACATTCAGCGTGGCCTAACAGAAAACGGCTTCAGCGTGGACGTCTGTCATGATGGAGCCGCCGCTTACGACATGGCGATGGAACGAGACTATGATTTCTACGTCCTTGACGTCATGCTCCCCTACCTTTCCGGATTTGACCTCCTCAAGAAAATACGAACCGCGGGTAAAACCGGTCACGCGATTTTCCTCACGGCGAAAGACCAGGTACATGACCGCGTCGCGGGCCTGGAGAGCGGAGCTGACGCGTACCTCGTCAAGCCATTCTCTTTCTCGGAATTGATGGCCGTCATTCACTCGCTGCAGCGCCGCGCCGAGATGAGCCAGCCCTCATCGGCGGTCCATTCTAATACCATTCAGATAAATGATCTCAAAATCGACCGGGTCAAACACATCGCTACACGCAACAACCAGACTCTTGAACTGACTCCCATAGAGTTTCGCCTGCTGCTGCTTCTGGCGAGACACCCAAATCAGGCGCTTTCGCGGACCGTAATCCTGGAGCAAGTTTGGGATATTAATTTCGAGTGCAACACAAACGTTTTAGATGTTCATATCCGCCGTTTGCGGGCGAAACTGGACGAGCCATTCGGTTCCAATTTAATCCGCACCGTCCGTGGCGTGGGGTACAGCCTGGTCTATGACGAACCAAAAACCTAAAACCACCTCACGCTCACTGTCCCGCCAGATTGCCGCCTACATCGCCGCGATCAGCGGCGCGATGCTGATCATAGCTAGTCTTGTTATTTATCTCGTCATTCTCAAGTTCATTGCGACCCAGGACCAGAATCTGATCGAAACGAAAGCGTCGTTTGTCACGCCTCACATCGAACGTGGTGACATAGAAGACATCAAGACACTTCTCTCGACGCGCTATCCGCAGGATCTACCCAAACGTCTTTATGTTGTTGTCTATGACGAAACCACGCAGAGCGTCGCCAGAACATTCAATACCGGCGCGATATCCCTTGCGGACATATTCCCTCCTTCCATAGGAGGCATTCCCCCTCTGGACCCTGGGGAAAGCAGACAGGAACCACAGACAAGTGTTGACGGCCGGACCTTCAGTGTCTCCACCCGCGCGTACCTGGATCAATATGGCAAACGATGGGTCGTTCGAATCGCGGTGGATCACGACGCTGACGCATACCTGAATACGGCTATTGAGATTTCCTTCGCCGCGATTTTATTTGTGGCCTTCATTCTGGTGCCTCTCTCAAGTGCCCTGGTTTCAAGACTAATTACCAAGCCACTTGGCGATGTCACGCGCCACCTAAGCAAAATGGTCCCCGGGAAGACATACCCGCACATGGATGAGGACACGTTTCCGCGTGAGCTGCGCAGCCTTGTTCAGGCATTCAACAATTTAAGTAAAGACGCTGAAATCGCCTTTGAGAGACTCCAAAGCTTCTCGTCGGATATCTCTCACGAACTCAGAAACCCCTTGAGCAGCATGCGTGTAAATTTAGAGCTTCTTTTGTCACGGGAGCGAACAGTGCCCGAGTACACGGAGTCCATTGGTTCACTTCTTGACGATACCGTACGTCTCACCGGACTTGTCGAGAGCCTGCTTTTCCTCCTGCGGGGCGAGCGTCAACTGATTATGGCTGAATTGAAGAAAATAGACATCCTCACCCTGCTGACCTCGATCGCCGACATGTACCGGCCGGTTATTGAGGATGACGGAGGAACATTTGATGTGGAATGCCCGACTGGGCTGACTATTGTAGGTGAACCACGCCTGCTGCAACGTGCTGTCGTTAATTTGGTTGAGAACGCGATCAAATATGGCAAGCCGCAGGACGGCACTCCAGCCAAAATCACCCTTTCCGCAGCCGTTTCAATAGATAATCCGGACATCAAAGAAATACGCGTCCAGGACAATGGACCAGGCGTTCCCGACTCGGAACTCCCATTTGTGTTCGATCGGCTTTTCCGCTCAGATCGCTCACGCAACAGCGGTGGCTACGGTCTTGGTCTCGCGATTGTACGAATGATTATTGGACTGCACGGTGGGGTTATCAGCGCTCGGAAAACGCCGGGAGACGGCTGCTGTTTTATCATCGCTATCCCGAAAAATATTCGTCCGGACAGATTTGTCACGACACGGATACTACCCGATCAACCGCCCGCGGCAGAACCCACCGCACCTTGAAGCGCGTCAATAACAAACTCTGTCTCTCGCTCCGTCATTTGTCCGAACAGAGGTAGGCGTAAGATCGATTTCACGACGCGCTCAGTGACCGGAAGACCCTGATGAGAGACGCGAGCAAATCTCGCCGCGATGGGCGCTTTATGGAGACACTCATAGTGACTGGTGGCTTGAATACCTTTTTGACTAAGAGCACGGCGCACAGCCTCACGGCTCTCCCCGTCTTTCAGCACAATCCAGTAAATATGACCGTTATGAACCACGCCCTCAGGAATAAACGGGCGTTGAATCTGACCTCTGGCCTCAAGGGGTGCGAGAGCCGCGTGATAGCGGTTCCAGATCACGACGCGGGCGGCATTGATCTCCTCAATATTCTCAAGCTGGCTTGCCAGCAGCGCTGCCTGCAATTCTCCGGGTAAAAACGAGCTGCCGATGTCCACCCATGTGTAGCGATCCACTTCGCCACGCAGGAATTGTTTACGGTTTGTACCCTTATCGCGCACGACCTCACAGCGCTCAAATGCGCGGGCATCATTAACAAGAAGTGCTCCGCCTTCGCCAGCGACAATATTCTTGGTCTCGTGAAAACTCAACGCTCCGAAATCACCGATAGCTCCCAGATGCTGGCCGTTCCATGTCGCTCCCATGCCGTGAGCGGCATCCTCGATGATTTTAAGCTGGTGCTCCCGCGCGATCTCCATGATCGCGCCCATATCACAGGCGACACCCGCATAGTGCACAGGCATGATCGCCTTAGTGCGGGAGCTGATGGCAGCCTTGATCGCTTTTGGGTTAACGTTCAATGTTCTGGGATCAATATCCACAAACACAGGCACACCGCCACGGAGCACGATGGCGTTGGCGGAACTCACAAATGTGAACGACGGCATGATAACTTCATCACCGGGACTGATCCCAGCAAGAATCGCCGCCATCTCAAGAGCGTCCGTACCGCTCGATGTGAGAACGACACGCGGGCTCTTGGTGATTTCAGTCAGCAATTCCTCGGATTTTTTGGAGAATGGGCCATCGCCCTGCACACGCCCTGATTCCAAAGCCTGGCTGACATAAGTTGCGGCGTTGCCCGTTGGTCTGAACCTCGAGTATGGAATCGTAATCGCTGACGCGGGTGTTTTGATGGTCTGGGAAACGGTCATAAGCTAAAGTCTGATCCTATGGTCAATTTAGGAAAGTACCTGACATTGCCAAGCGAAAGATGTCAGTTCGCACTATTAAACCTCAAAGGTTTTGAACAGTAAACAATTGGATTCACTCTCCTTCGGGCCGGCGAGCGCGGCATCAAGGCCAGGGCATCAATATACCAGTCCGGAAAGCGATGATAGCCCTCTGTGCCGCATTTTTTCTCAATTATACGGAAATCCTCTGGATCGAGGGCATAAAAAGCGAGCCATCCGGACGGCGTCTCCCTACCCTGTTCCACGTCATTCCAGGAAATTTGCTTATAGGCGGGGACAGTCGGAACCTTAGCATAAAACTGCGAGAATCCGGTCATTGTATTGCCGATGTATGTGAAATTGACAATGGTACCAGCCCTGACATGGCGACCAATTTCCTCATACATCCATGGCGACGAATTCAGGGGAAGAAGTCCGGCCACCAGGGTCAGGCAGGCGACAAATTTAAGCGTCCGGCGCCAGAATTTTGCGGCGGACGTAACACGCGCGACCAATGGAGACCGCATTTCCCAAATCTCAATCCCTTTGAACATACAAAGCTGCAAAAAAGGAATCATAGGCGAGAAATAGCGAGTTTCTTTGTGACCAAGTACAAAATGAGCGATTGTAAATGGTACGACAACGGTGGCCAATGACGGGACAGCCATGAGACCTGCGGCCAGCGGAATCAGCAAAAGAGGCGAAAGCGGAGGATACCACGCCTCAAAATATTGCTGGATATAATACCACCACGGAGACGTGCCCCATACGCGCCCGCCATTCTCGTCACCAAGAGCATAATGATAATAATTGATCGCCGGGCGAAATGGCATGCCTGTCGCCTGATAGTCGACGATAGCAAGAGGAAGAAGTCCAATTAACAATGCCAAAACCGCGGGCAAAATAATTTTTGGCCCCTGCCTCCAAAGCATCCAGAAACCAAGACAGGCTGCCGCGATACCAACCTGCGGGCGGGCAGACGCGACGAACGCGAGCAACACGGCAAAACCAAACGCGCGGGCATTTGTGAATCCGTCGTATTCAATGCGCAGGGCCCAATAAAATGCCCAGATCAAAGCTGTTCCCGCGAACGTCTCCTGTGACGTCCGGACCAGGAATAACGGTCCATAAACACCAACCATCATCACCATCAGATAAAAAAACCTTCGGGACGACTTCAGACTGAGGCGTCGCATAATATCCCAAAGGGCGATAAACCTGCTGGAGGCAATCATTCCCACAATAAAACGCGCTAACGCTGCCTCGCTTAACCCGTCCATGTGAAAATATTTGGTTACCATAAGCAACGGAGAGACCATGACCCCCAGCAGCCATGAAACCATAGGGGCCTCAACGGTTAACTCCCAGGGCAAAGACGCATAACCATAAGCGATAAAATGTGCGGGTTCGAGAACGCGGGCATGCTCATCAGGCTGAAGCCATCCTTCACTATTCCATGCCGTGATTGCGATAATCAGAACCCAAAGCAAAAGGTACGCGGCCTTATGATATTCCTCTGAAAGTGGATAACTATCGCTAAGAGAAACACCAGAATTCATAGGTGATCGCCCAATCGCCGGCGATAGTCCCTGATGGCCTTCAGATAAGCTAAGGTGTCATGCCACAGTCTGACCGTACTCGCCTTTTTCCGATCCTCAACGAAAACAATCCAGCGCTCGGAGACCTTTAACCCCATGCGCCATGCTCTATGCACGATCTCCGTATCCCAGAACCAATGGGCATCCTGGGCAACCTCAAGCACCGGCAGAATTTTCTCGCGGTGAAAAACCTTCAGACCGCACTCAGTATCAGCCACGGGAAGTGGAATAAACGCGTGCACGATCCAGCGGTAAACATAACTTGAGATAACGCGGATAGGTTTTTCCATGGGATTACCCAAAGCTCTCCGGCCAACCACAACATCCGCCTCCCCCCGCTGAATCTCGCGAATCATCGGAATGAGTCCATCCATCAGATGCTCAAGATCAATATCGATGTAGCCAACAATATCGCCTGTGGCGACGCGGATTCCGTCGGTGACGGCACGTCCGCGGCCGGTATTGCGCTCGTGGTAGATAGCCGTGACACTGACTCTCTCGGACTGGAGCCAGCCGACGCATTTTCTGACCTCGTCGGCCGTATTGTCCGGTGACGCGTCCTCGACAAACACGAATTCATAGCGGATTTTTGTGGTGCTTAGGTAGTCATTCAGGATTTTGACATTTCGTAACAGATGCGGAGCATCTTTGTAACAAGCGACAATAAGACTAAAATCCATACCAACCCACATCAAAAGTACGCAAACATCAACCACAGCGGTGTGTTAAGGCACGCAATTTACCTCGGACTCGATGTTTGTACCACAGAAGTTATTGCCTAATTTAGAATCGGCAGTTTCTTTTATTAAGGCACTTTGACCAAAAATCGGGCCGACCTTGACAGACCGCTGACCAGAGTGACACGCTGTTCTTAAATACCGTAAAACCCAGGTATCACGAAATGTTAAGAGGAGAATTGACTATGACTTACACAGTACGGAACCTTTTTCTAATCAGCTCCATGGCCATATCAAGCATCACTTTCGCTGGCACCTTACCGGGCACGTCAACCGATCTGACTGATGGCCCCATCGTAACCCCACCGGGCCATGGTCGACTGACCGTCACCGGCGAAGACGGGGCCGGCCAGACATCAGCACTTGGGATCTGGCGCTGCGAGGCTGATCCAGTCTTCATCCTGAAGCAGCAATCCTGCTACGAACTCCAGGGCAACTTTGAGATTAATAAGCAGATAAATTTGCCCGAGGGAATCTATTCCCTTATTTACAATCATACGATTGCGCACGCGGTGATCGTTAAGAACGCCCAGGAAACCGCCGTTAATTTGATCCAGATTTCAGTTCCAGCCGATAATCTCACCAGCGGCACAACTGAGTTTCGGGTTTTCAGGGATTTGACCAGTGATGAACAGATGCGCTCGGAGCTGCTTGCGCAGTGGGCTTCGTATACTGGCGCATGGGAGTCCTGGGCCTGTGGAAACGTCACCTACCAGGATATCTGCCACGCCATTCACACATCACCAGATGCCATGAAAAATGTAACTCTGAAAAGCGACAGCCAGGGTGACTATGTAGAAGTCTATATTTACGCCAACGGTCGCCCCCGGTACTGGAAAAACTCGGGACGCAAATGGGTCAATGACAAATCTCTCACCGGAGATTTTATCAGCGTGTTTTCAGGGATTTACGGAGTGGAGTTCACCGGCGCGAGCGGCGTAAAAACAACCCGCTACGGGATCGTCGCGAACTAAGGAGAGGGAAGCGAATAAGTCAAGACTCACTTAATCACCTATTTCCGTCCCCCTTCCGTGTTCTCCGTCCTTCCGTGCTTCCGTGTAAGTATTTAAACCAGAATTTGAACACGAATTTTTACACGGAAACACGGAGGGGCGGAGGGCACGGAAAAATTAATTGGATAACACTCCCAATTCCACCTCTCCCCGTCCCCCTTCCGTGTCCTCCGTCCTTCCGTGCTTCCGTGTAAGTATTTAAACCTGACTTTACACCAGAATTTGAACATGAATTTTTACACGGAAACACGGAGGGGCGGAGGACACGGAAAAATTCAATTAACTAAATGCCCCAATCCCACCTCTCCCCGTCCCCCTTCCGTGTCCTCCGTCCTTCCGTGCTTCCGTGTAAGTATTTAAACCCGAATTTACACCAGAATTTGAACACGAATTTTTACACGGAAACACGGAGGGGCGGAGGACACGGAAAAATTAATTGGATAACACTCCCAATTCCACGCCTCCTCTCCCCTGTCCCCTTCCCTGTCCCATTTCGTGTTTTCCTTGATGGATTCCAAAAATACTAAACCCTTAATACCACGCATTTCCAGCCGTTTTCACTGGTTACAGACTCCACCTGGAGTCCGTGTTTTTGTGCTTTCGCCACGAGTGGGCCTTCTTCCTTGTCGACAAACCCGGCTACAATCAGCCTGCCACCGGACGCAAGCAGCGCCACGATCGCAGGCATTAAATCATGCAGAACCGGCACGAGAATATTGGCTATGATCAGATCAAATGATTCCGTAAATTCAGGTGTGTCGGCGAGTCGAATGTCAGCTGTTACGCCCGCGGCGTCGCAGTTGGCCTGTGCCAGTTCCACCAAATCCTCAGAGATCTCAGTACCCGCGAGACGACTGACACCGAGATGATGACAAAGAATCAGGTAAATTCCTGTTCCGGTCCCCACATCAAGCACTGACTTTGGAGACCATGATGGAAGTTTTGTTTCCAACATCTCAATGATCGCCCTTGTCGTCGCATGCTGACCGGTGCCGAATGCCCCGCCGGCGGCGTCAATCTCCACACGAATTAAGCCGTCCGGTGTTGTCAACGCATCACCAAGTGGTGCGATAAAGAATTTACCGGTGCGAAACTCGGTGAAAGACTCCCGCCAGCACCGCTGCCACGAGTCATCCGTAATTTCATGAATATTAGCCCGAACCTCAGCGCCAAACTCATTATGAAGCTCACGCCAAAGCTCTCGGGAGACACCCTCCGACTCATCAAATAACGCCACCGGCGAGGCGGCCAGACGCTCGTCAGTCGTTAGTCCGGTATCGGACTCAACGTCTGTTAATTCCGTCTCAACACCGTCTATTACGCCCTCAACAATGTCGGTCCGCCCGATGGACTCAAGCCAGGCCATGACACGCTCTTTGGATCTGACGCGGTCGGCCATGTCTGGCGAGACAAATGTAATCAGCAGCTCAAACGCCATGTCACGAAAGCCAAACCCGGTATTGCCGTTTACCGTGGGATGCCGTGAAAAGATCCTGGGGCTCACCACCAGCCGCGATGGCTTTTTGCTTTATGGCGATCAGATCAATGCCGTCAGCCGCGCATTTCTGGGCGACATTCTCAGGAAGTAGATCCTCAAGATCCTCAATCGCCCGGGCAGGGAGACTGAGATCAACAATTTCCTCACCGCCTTCGGTAACCAATACCCTGAGATGAGTTGCCGTGAGTTCAATGCCATCGGCGGTTGTTTGGGAGACCGCTACCGGCGCGGGCGATGACCTGCGCATAAACATAGCCATGTTTTTAATCTGCTGTTCCCAAGGCCACCAGATTTTGGCGAGATTGACGCTCGCGCCAAGAGTCATCATCGCGTGATGCCATCCTTGAATGGTACGCATGTAATACATAAACCAAGGCGGTCCAGCGGTGCGAAACCACCACTTATCGGCGCCAAGAATACTGTCCATTCCCTCGGCTAGCTTCCAGTCGTCCGCGGACCAATAACTTTCGGTCAAAAGAGGCTTTAACAGCAACTGGCTGAGCGCTGGAAGCTTAGCTGCGATTGGCGCAAGACGCCGTCCCGAGAATCCGATTGCTTCCAGAGAAGACAAAATCGCCGCCGGGTCACCACCGCGGGTCGCCTCAAGCCAGTAATAAAGCAATATGCCCTGGTTTGGCCCGAGAGTGTATGCCGATCCGAAATCGTATAGCACCACCTGAACATTATCACCATCGACCCGAAACCCGTAATTACCGGGATTCAGATCAGTATGCACAAGCCCGAGACCAAAAGTACTGTCGACGACAAACGCCGAAAAAATAGCGGCGGCCTTACAGCACTCTCCGTAGCCAAGACTCCCTTTTACGTCCGCTAGAGGCACGCTGTCTTCCCACGACTGGGTAAGAATCTTTGACGTGGAATACTCGCCGTAGACTTTCGGGATGACGATCGCTGCGCCTTTATAGCGGCTATAGAAGCGGTTTTGCGTCAACGCCTCTACCCGGTAATCGGTTTCCTCAAGAAGCTTCTGTCCGATGAATTTCTTGGTGGCACCGACATCAAACTCGTAGTTTCGGGCGGGACTTAAACCGGCTACTCCAAAAATGGCGTCAATCTGAGCCGCGAGTGACGCGGCCACATCTGGATATTGAACCTTGATCGCGACCCGCTCGCCCGATCTCAGCACGGCCTGGTGCGTCTGCCCGAGCGAGGCTGTCTTTGACCACTCACTGAGACTCTCAATTGCCTCAGCCAGCAGCGGGCTCTCACGGGCGATAATCGCTTTAATATCCTCAATGGGCATGGGCTCCGGTGACGGAATATCAGATGCATCCCTCATACCGAGAAGCTGGCCGATTTTTGCTGGTGCTCCTGGCATGCCACTCAGCGTGTTCTGAAGAAATCTCTCGCCGTCATCCCGTCCGAACGCTTTGCGCATAGCCATCTGAGCCCCGATGGAGGCGAACCTGAGTAACTCTTTGCCAACCCTTAAATTCAAACTTTATGACCTCAATTATGAATGATTATCAGATCAGCAGTCGTAACATAGCGTGCCCCGCCACTTACTATCCGGAATTCGACAGATGACACGTTTCCCATAACAGCATCCGCTGCCATTCTCTTGCCACCCTGAAAACATTTAGAGAGTTTATAGCCGGAACCAGACACGCTTACATAGTCGCATATCACCGCTCCGTGGTTGATTACGAGACTCGCGCCCTGGCCCTCACCAGAGTCACCACCGGGGGCTTCGTCCAGGGCTTCCGGCATCGCGGAAATGGGAATATTGACGACGCCCGGCAGATCCAGACGCGCCGTAAAACGAATCGGGTCGCGGGATCCCGTTTTTGGCATGACAATGGTCGAGCGAAGCCTGATTGATTTTGCGGTGGCGTCATACTCCGCCCTGATTAGGTCAGGAACATTGCCACCGTCTTTCGCCACTAGGTAGCCACTGTCAGCATCGCAGCGCACAGCCGTAAACGGGACATTCACCGCCGGCACAGCACCCCCCGAACCCTGGATATCGACCGTGATATTAAAGCTATCGCAGGGCGGAAGCCCCGGCACCGAATACAGGGCGCTGGACTTGGCAGGTTCCTTCTTACAGCCTGAAACGGCCGCGAAACAGCACGCTAAAACAGCCCCAAAAAGGTAAGGCTTCATACTCATAAAATCTCCAAATCCTCGAATGATTCTGTGCGGATAATACCATGAAACTACCGGAGAAATCCTGCATCCTCTGGGGCGCTCTTAAAAGTCTTTAAACTTTAATAGAATTAGTGTACAAACTCGGTACTATTTTATTAAACCGTGCCCCCTGCATCCAGAACTCATAAGCCACACTGATAGAAGGTTGCCATGACGCTTGAGAAACTCTTACCCTTCGCCGTCGCCTCCCTGGCGCTGCTAAGTAATTGCGGAAACAAAATCGACACTGGGCGAAACTCTGATCCATCCCAATGGCCTAGCCCCACCGCGACTGGGTCCAATACCGGGGAGGCAAATCCTGAAGGAACAAATGGGAACACTACCGGCGAACGCGGTACATTGACGAGTAGATGTTTTGAGCTAAAAAAAACTAAAATCCCGACTGAGATCGCCAAAATCTGCGCCGACAACATCAAACCTGTCGCCGAACTCAAAGAACTTTACCCGCTTATTTGTGAGCAGGGATATCTGATCAGCCTCCTGCAAAAACCTGAATGCGGCTGGGATGGCACACCTGCCACCATGAAACGGCACACTCACCACTACAGCGTTCAAACTGATCCCGCTAAAGATTATGAGGACGTTCACGCGACTATCACCCACGCGCCTGTCTCTGTCAGCAAATATCTTGTGGCTCCCCGCCTCGCCTACGAGAACTTCGACGAGTTCAAACGTCTGGGGTTTCAGTGGATGGCAGGTACCAAAGAACAGAAAAACCTCTCGGGCACAACCTGGGAAAATGGAGTTGTCTATAGCTTCCGCGCTGACAAAGGCGAATATGAGCTCGGCTACAAAGGCACCTCAAAACTCTACCAGCTCTCCTCAACTCTTTACGCAGTGCTTAATTACGCGAACGGTGACTTCGCCAGGATCGCCGCGTACTCCCAGATTATTTTCTATCAAGAGCAGCCGGACCACACGACCATCTCAGTTAGTCTGGCACACCGCCGCATTTCCAGTCCGGGTCTCTATGATATCGCTAAAAAAAGCTGCGCTGAGCAGTTAAAGGACATGTTTGAAAAAGGATATAAAAATGCGATCAAACCGTAAGGAAATGTCTCTGACAAACACTCTCCTCTGGCTCGCGGTATTGTTGGCTACGGCATCTTGCGGTCTCAACAAAAAACCTCACTACCACGACAAAAACTTCGGACGTAGCAGTGACGACATCTCCGGTACAGACGGCGCCGGACCGACCGGGACGTCACCCGAAACCCCGTCTACCCCTGATTCCGACACACCAGATGACGCAGAGCCTGAAACACCAAAAGACAAGCTACTCAGCCACTACGGGTTCATGGGCTACTTCAATATGGACTCCATTCACCGGATGTTCCGCGGTGGCGATACCATCAATGGACAGATTTCCACTGGCGGCACCCTTGACGACACGATGTCTCAGCTCCTTGGAATCGTCATTGGCCAGCACACCCGCGAGTCACTCGTTATGACCATTCGCCAAAATGGCGAGAGACAAAACCTCGTCACCCAGAACGCTAACTCCGTCGGTGGCGACAATATTTCCGCCATGAAAGGCGAGGAGTCACAAAGCGGCGCACAGACTATCGACTGGGCGCTTCCTGGAAGCGCGATTTCCGAATCATGTCCGGGACCGTTTGTCTGCGCTGAGCGAATCGTCTGGATCCCAAAGTCTGGCAACACCATGACATACTGCTACCGCGATCACGCCACAAAAAAGCATATTGTCATACCATACGCCCCGAACCCGCACTTTTCGGCAGGCGCCTACAAGGATGCCATCGGCGATGGACTCAGCTCAGCACCTATTGAGGTTGTCACTCATCCAGGCAACGTTGCATGTGATAATGTCGAGCTTGAGACTCGTGACGTCACTCTCGTCGCCTGGCACATCAGCATGGGCGACACATCCGCGCAGAATAAACCGGGGTTTTTACGCCGCGCCATTTTTAAGCCTCTCAAAGCTGACGCGGAGGTTCTGGTCGACTACAGCCTTTTCAACGAGGCTCTCAACATGGCGTATCTTCCCAAAACGGGGCCTTACATTGACCAGCTCGCGCGTCTTAACTCAAGAATGCGCTACTTCGTTAATAGCGCTGAGCACGCGTTCATAAAAATTGACCGCACGGTTCAGTCGCCTATGAAACTGGAAGGATCTGTCATTACTGATTTCATCCGCGAGACCTATGGGACCATGGCCGCTGATCTCGCGAGCCTTGTTTTCCCTCGGCAAAACGACGTCGAGGGCGTACAGCTCGTATATTCCTTTGAGTTCTGCGCCCATCTCGGTGTCGTCACCAACGCGTTTAATCACTGCACGGGACGTCCAGTACCATGATGAGACATCGTAATTTTATCGCCATGTCGGCGATCTGCACCCTTGTTTTCGGTCTTTCGTCCCGCATCCATGCCAACGTCCTCGGTCTTTTTCCAGGTGGCGCAGGCTGTAAATCAGCGGCAATGGAGTCCGCCGGTGACTGTACCGACGCGCAAACATTGCTTTATAATCCAGCCGTCATGTCAAATATCGACGCGGGCCTTTCTGCTGAAGCGGGCCTTGGACGGCTTCAGTATAGCTACGAGCATCCAAACTTTGACCCAGTGAGGGCAGACATCAAAACTCCCGTCGTCTCCGGCGGATGGATCGGGCGCTTTGCCGAGTCCCGCGGATCATGGGGCATCGCGTTCCTGCCCTCAAGCATGGCTGACCTCAAAATAAAAGGCATGCCACGTCGCGTTGATGGTAGCCTGGAGTCACTAAACGTCCGCGCGACACGCAAGCAATTTCACCTCGCCGCGGGAGCGAGTTATGCGTTTCCTGAAACAGGAATGAGTCTCGGCCTGTCGCTTATCGATACTTACGATAACCGCACGCTGAAAGGAGCTCAGGTAACCAATTCCGGCACACCATTGGTTGAGATGAAAGCCAGCGGCAATTTCATCAGACCAGTTATCGGCACGGCATGGACATCAGACTCCGCGTCCGCTGGTGTGGGTTATATGTTTCCCGTGACCAAACGTTTCAAAGGCAAAACAAAACTCGCCTTTAAACCCAAGTCTTTTAATACCGAGCAGGTGGACTACGATCCGGCGATGTTGTTAACGTCCGCGCGGGTCAAAATCCAGGACGCGACGCTGTCGGCAAACGTCAACCGCGTCTTCGGATCAAAAGGCCGCGGCATCCAGCGCGATGGTCTGAGCCGCCAAACCAAAACCGCGGATCTTAAAGACGCCAACCACGTTGGTGTTCGCGGAAGCTATAAAATAAGTGGTTATGGTGAGTTATCATTGGCGGCAGCCTACCTTGATTCTTATTGGGGTGACGGATCCTACTACACCGACCAAGATGGCATTCCGCATCAAGAAATCGGTCACATCTTCGGCCAGTTCAACGCGATTCCAGTTCGCAATCAGGCTGTCTCATGGAAGCAGACCGTCAACGACTGGCAGACCGTCACAACTCTTTACCGCACAGCCGGTGCGACAACAGTAGGCCCCGGAGGGGATAATCCGGGCTACTATCAGATAGAGTTTCTGAGCCTGACTTGCGGCGTTCAGCGCGTGATGTAACAGTTTGAATTTATAGTCTAATTAACAAAACCTCATAAATTCCTCAATTTTCCCTGGGTAGTGCCGATGAATCACGCAGCAAAATTGGGGGGTCTTTATGAGCTATCTGATCAAAATATCAGGCCTACTGAAGCCAGATTATCATGTCACGGTCATCATGGCGTTAACCGCTATATTAACGACCGCATGTGGAAAAACTCATAAATCCGCGTCAAATAACTCAAGCAGTGGCACGACTGTGGCGAACTCACAATCCCTCGCGGTAAGTTACCCCGAAGGTATGAGTGTTTCGTCATCCTCGACAACGGCACCTACATCAAGCTCAAATGACCCGACAACTGTCGTCTATGCGTCCGGCGCGTTGTCAATACCAGCCACCACTCTCACATCATCACTGACAGCCGCTGATACATACGATCAACAGGCCGTCCCACCCAAGGACCGGATTCTTGACGCGGCCAAACGCCTGAAAGGCGAGGCCGATGATTGTTTGCCGACTAAAGTCTTCAATCCCCTTCCTCCGAATCCTCCTGGGTGCTATAGCCCCGATGGCGACCTGGTGAGCGTAAACACAACTTTCACGCCACCTACCCCGTCAGTCCCGAGATTTCCCACCGCCAGTGGCGTCACTCTAAATGGAGAGGCATGTCTCGCGGCGTACTCGCGCGATCAGATCGCCCAGGTAGGCGCAATTGTAGATCAGGCGCAAACACTTGTTGAGGGTATGATTTGCGCGGCCTACAAAGCCAACAAATCTCAAAAACTCCCCAAAACCGGAGAGACTCTGGATCTCGCGGCACATCTGTCCGACATCACCGGGGCGCAAATCGTCCCATCCACTACTGATATGGCATCAGCAACCGGAGCTCCAACACCCGTAGCTGGCACGGCGCCGCCAAAGGCCAACTTCCGGTTTATGAAAGCCACGATTGAGCGCAAAGACGACACAACCGACCGCGCACAGTTTCTCTCCCAGATTGTTATGGAAGTGAACGGGATAGTGCGTGAGATCAGACTCATGCACATGCCGTCTCTGACCAGCGGTAACAATGACTATCTAGGACGTCTCTCAATCCGCACCATACCTGTCCAGAGGCCGGGCATTACTGACAACAATCAAAATTACCTCGACCTGAACTACATGCTGAGTGTTGATACAACAGACGGTAGCAAACCAAAAACACGCTACCGTCTTCTGCGCGCCATGTTTAACTATGATGCCCTGAAAGCCATGAATCAGGACCCGTTCGCCGGAGTCGGACAGCTGAATTTGAACGTAGGCGCTGACTTCTCCGGCACAGAGACGACACCTGGCTATGGACACTTCCCTGGCGACACCGTCAATAGTCTGAACGCGACGATGAGTCGGGTAAACCAGATAGACTATGAGGGCAACCCGATCACGAGCGAAGGCAAACTCGCGTTCTGGGTGAACCCAGGTGGAAACTACCGCGAACCTGCGCGTGGTATGGTTGCCGATAGAAAACGTGAAAGCGCGGACTCCACTAGACTCATCGGCTGCGCGGTGAGCGGCGCGGCACTTGGCGGTGATCTGGGTGGCGCCTACTCCATCCGCAAGGCCCAAAAGACGTCAACGCTGATGAAGCCAACAGGTTATTATCACCCGGATGGTCAGGACGATAATACAGCTCTCCGTGTCAACCCCCGTTGCGCGGCCGGTGACTGTAAAATAGCGCCCTACGTCTATAAGCAATGCTACCGCCAAAATGATGCTGGTCTTTATGTGCCAGATAGCAATATCGACACGGCCAAAAACTATGATGTTATCAACGTGCGCTCGACACCAGGAGTTATTGATGACCGCATGCCTGCGGTCGACGGCAAAATCGGAGCGCCCAAATAATTACGACGTGACTTATGTCCGACGCGAAGCCAACTCTAGCAAAACACATTCGGTCCCTGCGCCCCGAGTGGACATGGAACGATTGTCGGGCGACGGTTAATGGTGACCATTGCCGACACGTCCAAAGCCCCTCGCATCGCGCGACATGCTCATGAATTGGGCTTTGTTCACCCGGTCACCCGGGCGGCACTTCACTGGATCTCGCCGCTGGCGGCTGATTTAGCCGCGTGGTGGGACAAATTAAAGGTCTGAACCGAAAATTTATCTGACAAGTCGCCGCCATTTGGGTAGATTTTGGTCTTCTCCAAGATATCGAAATCTCTCTTAGTTAACGGGACTTACATGAACGATTCACAAACCATCGGCATTCTCAAAGGTCTGGTCATCGACGGCGTCAACAAAGCCAAGTCTGGCCACCCAGGTGGGGCGATGAGCTCCATGGATTTCGCTTATATTCTCTTCACGGAGTTTTTGAAATTTGATCCAGATGACAGCCTCTGGCTCGGACGGGACCGTTTCATCCTGAGCGCCGGCCATGAGTCCATGCTGCAATACTCAATGCTGCACATGATGGGCTGGCTTCCGATCGACGAGCTCAAAAAATTCCGCCAGCTCCACAGCAAAACTCCCGGCCACCCGGAGAACTTCCACACCAAAGGTGTCGAGTGCACCACGGGCCCACTCGGCCAGGGTGTCGCCATGGCAGCGGGCTTTGCCATCGCGGCAAAGCATCTTGCGGCGAGTATTGACTCTAAACTATTCGGCCATAAGATCTATTCCCTTATGGGTGACGGCTGTATGCAAGAAGACGTCACACTCGGTGCGGCGTCTCTCGCTGGTCATTTGAAACTAAGTAACCTCATTTGGTTTTATGACCGCAACCGCCAACAAATCTCAGGCAATATCAATCGCGCCACAAGTGACAACGAGGAATTGGTATTTAAAGGCTTCGGCTGGCACGTCGTAACCATCGACGGCCACGATCACACACAAATCCGCAAAGCCCTCACTGACGCCCAGACTGCCGAGCGTCCCGTGCTCATCATCGGCAACACCATCATGGCCAAAGGCTGCGCCACCCAGGAAGGTAATCACGAGACTCACGGCGCGCCGTTGTCAGCTGATGAGCGCACTAAAACAAAACAAAAACTCGGCATCCCGGACGGCGAGGATTTCTATTGTCCAGAAACCGCCGTCAAACATTTCCAGCGCCGTTTCGGTGATCTCAGAGCTAAAGCCAAAGAATGGAAGTCTACGGTCACAGACCGCCAAAAAGACAACGACTTCAAAACCACCTGGAACAAATACTTCGGCAAAGAAGACTGGTCTAAGCTCACGCCAGTGAACTGGCCATCGGGCGGAAGCGTCGCCACCCGCAACGCCTTCGGTGATGTCCTGAAGCAATGGGCAACCGACATCCCAAATCTCATGGGCGGGAGTGCTGACCTTGAACCATCAAACATGACCGGCCCGTTTGCCAAGGCCGTTGGAGACTTCCAGGCGGCGAGCCCCAAGGGCCGCAATCTGGCCTTCGGTGTCCGCGAGTTCCCGATGTCAGCGATTGCCAACGGCATGGCTCTGCACGGCGGCGTGATTCCTTTTGACGCGACGTTCTTAAGCTTCGCTGATTATTCGCGCCCGGCACTTCGCCTCGGCGCGATCCAAAAAATCCGCGTGATTCACGAATTCACCCACGATAGTTTTTATCTAGGTGAGGATGGCCCGACACACCAACCTGTCGAGCATGTGATGAGTCTCAGGCTCATTCCAGATTTTTATCTGATGCGGCCAGCCGATGCCCGCGAGACAAGATTCATGATGGAGGAGGCCCTCAAAATCTCACAGCCATCGGCCCTCTGTCTTTCACGCCAAAAACTCCCGACCCTGGAATTCACGCCCGCGCAGGAGGCCGACTGCCGCAAAGGGGCCTGGATTGTGCAGGATCAGGCAAGTCCTGACCTCATCATATTCGCCACCGGCTCAGAGGTTTCGCTCGCGATGGCGGCGGCAAAAGACCTGCCGAAATTCAAAACCAAAATTGTCAGCATCCCTTGCTGGGAACTAATGCTTAAGCAGGACAAGTCCTTCCAGGACCGGATGATCTCACCTGACTGCAAGCGCCGGGTCAGCATCGAGGCCGGCAGCACCCTGGGCTGGCAGAAGTTCACGGGCATGAATGGCCTCAATATCGGCCTGGACACTTTTGGCGCGAGTGCTCCCATGGAGCAGCTGGTGGAAGAGTATGGCTTCACACCGGCGAAAGTGGTAAGCCGTATCTCGTCGCACTTTAAAGATTGATACCAAAGATTGATAGCAAGGACTGAGATCAGAGACCAACCCATGACCGAGCCGGGCAAACATCAAGACCGGGAAGCCCTTGCGGCAGCCATCAAAGGCCTACCGCTCGATGAGCACCTGCGCCAGAAATCCACGTCCAACACACGTGACCCGGCCGACGAGTTCGCCGCCTGGCACGAAAGGTTTCGCCATGAGCTCGCCAGCGAGTTTGGCGAGGTACCCGATGATGACGATGAGGCCTCCATCGACGAATACATCACGGCTATGCGTAAGCAGTTTCGTCTCAGACTACGCTGAAGTCTCCGTCATCCTGACCGAAGGGAAGGACCTGTCCGTCATCCTGACCGAAGGGAAGGACCTCGAAGCCCCCCGAAGAACCCCAAATAAAATATTCCGACCAAAA
This sequence comes from Oligoflexales bacterium, assembly GCA_947468665.1. Classification (GTDB taxonomy): domain Bacteria; phylum Bdellovibrionota_B; class Oligoflexia; order Oligoflexales; family RGVZ01; genus CAMDKS01. The sequence continues at coordinate 40,109 of CANILH010000005.1, forward strand.
TCTGCATAACTATCTTAAATTACTATATTATTGACTTTTTATATAAATTATATTACTCTAATAAAAAGCATTCGATGTCGATTTTTGGAGTGATTTAATGCCACATTCCCGCCACAGGTACCTTAAGAGCATCCTGCTGGAGAAGCTGAAATTCTCACCTGTCGTGGCTATCCAAGGCGCTCGCCAGACAGGAAAAAGCTTCACCGCCCGCGAGCTTCTCAAAACAGACTGCCCCAAATCCGCTTATGTGACTTTGGATCGACCAAGTGATCGCGAGCTCGCTAAAAACGCGCCGGAGTCTTTTCTCGAAAATTACGCGGACCATGTTCCCATCATTATCGACGAGGCTCAAAAAGTACCGGAGCTATTTGACGCTGTTAAATTCATCGTCGACAAGGACAAGAGGCCCGGTCAGTTTTTACTTCTCGGCTCGACCGAATTCTCAAAAAAGACACTCATTCGTGAATCTCTGACTGGCCGCATTTCGACCGCTAAAATGATGCCCTTTACCTGCGCCGAGGCGCTTCAGCTTCCCCTCAAAAAATCAGACTCCTGCTTCAGCGTACTGCCTTTGCCAAGATGCGAGCGCAAAGACCTAATGCGTCATCTTCAGCGGGGTGGAATGCCTGGAATTTTCAGTATTCACTCCGAGCGGGAGCGGATCGGCAAGCTCAAGGAATGGCTAGAGTTAACTGTTTACCGTGACCTGACCCTGATCCCGAAGGTGAAAATTGACACCGATCTCGCCATGGCGATTCTTAGGGAAATCGCGCGTTTGGACGAACCAACCGCTGGAAATATCGCGAAAAAATTAAAACGCGACCTGCGCCGGATTCAGACTCATTTGAATTGCCTAGAACTTCTTTTTGTCATTCACAAGCTATCACCCATTGACGAGAGCAGCGGCAAGCCGATTTACTTCTTACTCGATGTCGCTTTCGCGCATTATTTCGAGGCGGACTTCGCGCGATGTCTCCATACATGGCTCGTACAGGAGACTTTAGCCAACAAAGAATGGTCCGAAAACATTCGAGAGACCATCGGATATTATCGCAGCGCGAAGGGCGCCATGACGCACCTCATCATAAAACACTCCCGCACGCGATGGGACGCGGTAAAAATAATCGCCAACGAGAAATTCAGCGCCAAGGATCTCTGGAGCCTGACCAGGCTACGGGAAAAACTCCCAGCTGAAGTCACGCTGAGCCTCCTCGCGCTGACCTCAACCTCGGCAGACCTCGAAGGTGTCAAATGCAAACCTTGGGAATCTATTGTCTAGCCATTCACTAACAGCTCGCTCCGTGACGCCGCTCGCCAACGGAAACTACGTCGTGGCGAGTCCGAACTGGAGTAACGGCGGCACTGCCGCAAACGCAATGGGAGCCGTCACCTTCAGAAAAGGCGACGGAACTAGCGCCAACGGCGTCGTGTCGGCCGCCAACAGCCTCGTCGGCTCCAACGCGGGAGACAAGGTGGGCTTCTACGGCATCAAGGCTCTTTCGAAGGGAACTCCCGGCACGAACGGAAACTACGTGGTGCCGAGTCCGAACTGGAAAAACGGGTCCTTCGCGACGGCCGGAGCCGTCACCTGCGGCTCAGGAACGTCCGGCGTGTCGGGAACCATGTCGTCCTCAAACAGCCTCGTCGGCTCCTCGGCGGGAGACCTGGTCGGAAGCCTCAACGTCTACGATCCTAACTATACGGTATCCTCGCTTGTATTCGACCCAAGGTTCAACTCCATCACGGAGCTCGCCAACGAAAACTACGTCGTGTACGCCAGCTCCTTCTTAGACCCAGCCTTAGGAGTCGGCCCAGGATCCGGCGCCGTGACGTTCAGAAAAGGAGACTGCTCGAACGTCGACGGAGTCGTCTCGTCCGCCAACAGCCTCATGGGCCACCTGGACTCAACTACGACCCCGGGCGTGACGGCCCTCACGGGCGGCAACTACGTCGTTCTAGAGCCGGGCTACAGCGACGGGGTCCATTACGTCGGCGCGGCAATTTTCATGGACGGAACCAGCGGGCGTACGTCCACCTGGTCCTCCGACGGAAACTCGAACGTAATATCGTCCTCAAACAGCCTCGTCGGTAATAGCGACAACGACTTCGGCGCCGCGTCGGTCACCGCCCTCTCGAACGGCAACTACGTCGTGGCGTCTCCTAGCTATAACGAAGGGGGTCAGACCCTGGGAATGGCCACATGGGGATCTGGCACCTCCGGCGTCTCTGGAAACGTGCAACGTCCAACAGTCTGACCGGGACAGCGTCGATGCCTATCGTCGGAATCGACGTCAACGGGAACGGATTCATCAGGGCGTTGTCCAACGGCAATTACTCCACCTCCGCCAAAGACCCGTTCGCGTTCATCGGCGACGGCTCGCTCATGAGCGCTGGGACGCTGCCTTAATTAAGCGTGATTCACGAGTTCACCCACGATAGTTTTTATCTAGGTGAGGATGGCCCGACACACCAGCCTGTTGAGCACGTAATGAGTCTATGGCTCATTACGGATTTTTATCTGATGCGGCCGGCAATGACCTATAGCGGTTTTAAACATGCGGTGTTAACATTTTGAAGAGATCTCGTAACACGATAGTATCTTATTGAAAACCCGCACAAACATTGGGTCGAAAATGGCAGCTGGCAGCAATAGCTTATCAAAAAAGGACCTTTTAGACATCGTAGCTACCGTTCAAGCATGTCTGCCGTTAGCTCAGGGTGTATATATCTATGGCTCCATGGCTCGCGGCGAAGGCCGGTCCGACAGCGATGTAGATATCGCGGTCGTGCAAATCAATCCGCTTGAACCGGAGCAGGCTTTGCAACTACGCAGTCAACTCGGTGTGCGCCTTGGTCGAGACATTGACGTTTTAGATCTTCGACGAGCATCAACGGAGATCGCGTTTCAAGTTGTAGGAGAAGGGCAATGTATTTGGGGAGCGGAGGATGAAAGCGTCGCACTTTATGAAAATAGCATTATGTCGATGTATGCCAATCTTCAAAACGAGCGCAGGGAAATTATAGAAGACATTGTTAAACGCGGGAGTGTCTATGGCAAGTGACCCGATCCTGTTAAGGAAGTCACAAATAATTGAACGATGCGTTCAAAGAATTACCGAAGAGATGGGTGATGCTTCTGGCATCGAATCCCTCAGTCAGACCAAGCAGGATTCCGTCCTTCTGAACCTTGAGCGAGCTTGCCAAGCTAGTATCGATGCGGCAATGCGGATAGTACGGCTCAAAAAACTAGGACTACCGGCGGAGTCCCGAGAAGCTTTCAAACTCCTTCTTCAGGGGCATTTCATCGATGAGCAGCTTTATAAGCGCATGATCAGCATGGTCGGGTTTCGAAATACCGCAGTCCACGACTATCAGGGTCTTAATCTAAAAATAATCGACGGTATCGTTCGAAGTCATTTGACGGATCTGATTTCGTTTGCGCGTGCGGCCATTTTGCTGGCATAGATTATGGGTGCCCCACCTGATCCAAAACCACCCCCTAGAATTAAGGGGACACCTATATGGACCAGCTCTTTTGAGTCAACCACAATTTGAAACCTTTGAAATATTTCGCGACTAATTAAGGGGACACCCGACTGGTTTGTGAATTATTTGGCCAGCATCTCGCCTTAACAGACTGCCCAAAGACTTATGAATAGCCGGTCTCACAGCTCCGGCGTTGGAGTCACTGAGTGACGCTGAACAGACACTTTGAGCGGCGATTCCCGGGTAAAAAAGCATCGTAGCGTATTAAAGAATTCTTTCCGGAATTCACCAATGGCAAGTCATCCATTTACAAGGGCCAAAGCGGGGATAATGCTGGAACGTGGGGACAGATGCGCGAAATTTTCGCCCAAGGTCGCGTATATAATTTTCGCTTTGGGATAGGATTTCAAAAAACTCTGAGCGGCACCGACAGCCTGCGGACCTGGATAATCCTCCAAAATGGGAAGAATACCCAGTTCTCCCGCAGCGAATTTAAAGCAAATAGGAACATTCACGCCAGCGCGGGTCCGATACTGAAACAGCTCCGCGTTTAACTCTGGGCGATAGTGTGTCTGACACCTCAAGTTAGCGTAAAGAAAACGGGTCAGGTCAAACAGAGGATCCGTCCGATTACCAATAAGAAATGTCGCCTCCCCTTGATCTTCCATGACATACGCGGGTTTTTTGGCTGAACCCTCACATGGAATCATGCGTATTAAAAATAGCGCCTCAAAGGCCCGCATAATTTTCACAATTGTTGGTCGCGAAATTCTCGTCGCCCTTGACGCGTCATTCCATTCAAATGGCTCATGCTGATGCATCGCGACGTACGTCAAAAGACCCCTTAGAGACTGAAATGAAAGTGAGGTATTCATCAACAGACGCAAGTCTCTTTCGAGAATAGTCTCCAACTGCGTCGCGATTTTTTGATTAAATAGTGATTTCTCACGCAGCGCGAATAACCCGGGCAGACCACCGCCGCGAAGATACCTCTCGACTACTTTATCGCTGATGGCGGCTTTTTTGCGCGGTGACCATTTTTGCCATGATTTTGACAATTGAATCAAAGAATCCGGAAGAGCCTCCTGCATAGATTCCGATAGATCCATTGGTAAAAGCTCAAAATAAATGACACGACCAGTTAATGACTCCTGTATCGCCTTGCGACTGGAAAAACGAACTGATCCCGTTAGAATAAACTGCCCCGGCCGGGGATTTCGGCGCACTTGCTCTTTAAGGGCTGGAAACAATTCCGGCAAGAGCTGGCTTTCGTCCAGCACCGTTGGGTACTTGTCGATTGACTCCAAAAACCCAGTGGGGTCATTTAGAACTAAATCCCGTGTAACCCGCAAATCAAGACTATAGTAAGACTTCGATATATATGAGCTCAGGGTGGTTTTGCCCACCTGACGATGACCCAACAAGGCCACTAAAGGGCTGAACTTCAACCCTTTTTGCAATTGCGCCAATAAATGTCTCTGTCGGAAATGGGGCATAGATGGAGCTTACATCTGGTCGGTAAAAATGTAAAGGCCCAATTACATTTTTACATAGGTCGCGGGAGTTCGTGAAGACGGCGAAGTAAAAGCCACTAGCCTTGTGTCGCGACCACCGTGAGAAAAATGGCATGTGTGGCATGTAAATGATTTTAATTTTGTGAGCAAGGCCCGCCACGAGTCCTCGTCGGGACAAATGACATAGCCTGAAATATTATTGGATTTAGATAACCGCGCGAGCGCAAGACCCAGGCGCTCATAGATGGAGACGCTGCCGGTTTGTTTCGCGAGGCGAAGGCCATAGGGCGGATTGAGTGGCAGAAATAATTCGAACCCGGTAGCGGCAAGAGTGTCGGGACTCGCCAGAAAATCATTTAATGTCATACGGACATCAATATCCACGCCGATACTTTCTTTAAACGACGTTACCTGCGAGCTCAGCGCGTCAAATATTTCTGGCGTGTTATCACCAAACACTATTTTGGGCTTGCCCGCGCCCCTTGCTGCCAGAAGGCGCTTGCGAATGGAGGACATGGTTGCCTCGGGATGAAAGGAGAAGTCTTCGCAAGCGTAATGATCTCTGGTGAGAGCCGGAGTAATGTTGAGCACCCGGCAGACTGCTTCAAAACCAGTGGTTCCTGTTCCGGCAAATGGCGCCGCAACAGTTACCTCACCGCACGCGATTTTGTTCTTTAGGTCGCCGCCAATCTGTTTGGCACTCCAGAGGAAGCAAGCCGACGCGTGATGCTCGGGCAGCGGCGCGGTGGCACCACCCACGCGGGCTTTGTAGCCACGTTTATACAGAGGCTCACCCGCGAGGCTGACCAAGATTCTTGTCCGGTTTTTGCCGCTGTCGATTCTAACACGGTGACTTTTTGACTCCGCTGCCTCTTCGTTTTCATTCTCACCAGCACCAAAACCCCAAGTCGCGACCGCGATCTCTCGGATGTCTTTAGCGGTGCCGACCACGGGATGACTGACCATTGCCGAGACCTTTGTGTCCGCCGCCACGCCACCCTTAAATAATTCCCCTACTCCTGACGCCTCAAAAAATCCCTTCCAGTCACCCCGTGATGAGACGCGGCCACTGTGAATCACCCACTCCACATCGTGAGCGGTGGTGAGTCTTGCCACCAGCTCAAGGGCCTGGCGGTAGTCGCAGTCAGAGACCACCACGATGCCGTCTTCGATGACAGCAGCGGGCTTAAATTTATATTTTTGGGTTGGGGCGTCCAGCACGGCAGACACGTCTTGTAACGTCAGATCGACCCAACCCGGGGCGGGGCGGACAAGAAAACGCTGGGGCTTGGCGAGATAAGAGGACATTGGGATCCCGATCTATTGATAGGCATTGACGGGCACCGGATGCTCCGGCCTGCTTAGGAATTGTGCGTTTGCCGGTATTGCTGGGAATAAGCAAGCAAAAAGCTCCATGCTGACCCCCGCGGGCGGCATCATTTTTAGACCTCAACCCCCCGTCCTTGTTGCATTTAACGAACAATTTAGTAGTCTCTCTGTTCGCCGGAATGTGTTCCGGCGGTTATATTGAAATACCTTTGGAGTTTAAGAACATGACACAACAAACATTCTCGATCATCAAACCAGACGCCGTTGAGCGTAACCTCGTCGGCAAAATCATCGGCCGCTTCGAGGAAGAAGGCCTTAACGTGGTCGCTCTCGAGATGCGCCACCTCGCCCGCCACGAAGCTGAGGGATTCTACGCGGAGCACAAAGCCCGTCCATTCTTCGGCGAACTTTGCGACTTTATGACACGCAGTCCAGTATGTCTGATGGCTCTTGAGGGACCAGACGCCGTCGCTAAAAACCGCAAAATCATGGGCGCCACAAACCCAGCTAACGCTGACGCTGGCACCATCCGCAAGCTTTTCGCCAAATCAGTCGGCGAAAACAGCGTTCACGGTTCTGACAGCCCAGAAGCGGCTGCCCGTGAGATCAGCTATTTCTTCCGCGGCATCAGCGTTTATCCTAAGAAGAAATAATTACCTGAATTGAATCAGTTTTTTCAGACCCCCACCGGGCAGACCACGACGGTCTGCCCCGGGTTTCTGCTGAATAAAGATGACAATAGATAGAAAGGACACTCTCAAAATGCAAAACATGATCGACATTCTGAAACAACTCGCCTCCGAGCTTAAACTCCAGGCCCACCAGGTCAACAACACCGTCAAATTACTGGTTGAGGAAGAATGTACGATCCCGTTCGTTGCCCGTTACCGCAAAGAAATGACCGGATCCATGGACGAAGTCCAGATCCGCGATCTCCGCGACCGCTATAATTACCTAGTCGAGCTTGAAACCAACAAAGAAAAATACCTGAAAGTCGTGGAAGAATTCTGTCAGAAGAACGCCGCCTATGCCGGAAAATTCCCCGAACTCCAAAAAAAGTTCCAGGCCTGCAAAACCAAACAGGAGCTTGAGGATCTTTACCTTCCATTCAAACCAAAACGCCGCACCAAGGCTCAAATCGCCCGCGAAAAAGGCCTTGAGCCTTTGCTCGAGGCGATCCTGACCCAGCGCGCCACACTCACTGATCTTATCGCTCTCGCGACGACCTATATCACCGCTCCTGACGCGAATATCGACGTGTCACTCAAAATCCCGACCGCTGAAGCGGCTCTCCAGGGCGCCGGCGACATTCTCGCTGAGCGCGTGAGTGAGACCGCCGAGCTTCGCGCCATGGTTCGTGTCACATCCGCTGACACCGGCGTCCTTGTCGCCAAAAAATCCGAAAGTTCCGACGCCGCCAAATCTGAGGAGGACATACTCGATAGCAAACTCGCCGGCAGAGGCAAAAAAGGCGAAGCCCACAAATACGAAAATTACTTCGACTTCCGCGAATCCATCAAAACCTGCCCAAGCCACCGCGTTATGGCGGTTCGCCGCGGCGAGGCTGAGAAGATCCTTCGGATCGCCATTGAGGTGGATACCGCGAAAATCGTGGAAGACCTCACCAAGGCCGTGGTCGGCACAACACCCATCACACCGGCCGCCCGCGCCTGGATGGCTCAGGTCGCAGATGATTGTTACCGCAGACTCCTCGCACCGTCCATTGAGACCGAAATACGTCTTGAGCTCAAAAACCGCGCCGAGGCCGACTCCATCAGAGTCTTCACCAAGAATCTTGAGAATCTTCTGCTACTGCCACCGATTCCGCAAAAAGTCGTTATGGGCGTTGACCCTGGTATTCGCACTGGGTCAAAACTCTCCGTCATCAGCGAGACGGGTGCCGTGCTGTTTCATACCACCGTTTACCCAGACTTCAGACAAGACGGCACCATCGACTCACCCAAAACCCGCCAGACCAAAGACATCATAGCGAACACACTGCGGACCCACAAAGTCCAGTACATCGCAATCGGCAACGGCACTGGCTCCCGCGAGATCGACCGCATCATCCGTGATGTCCTGAAAGAGGGCAGTTTTAACGACGTAAAACGCTTGATCGTCAACGAGTCCGGTGCATCTGTTTATTCCGCCGACGAGATCGCCCGCGAGGAGTTCCCTGATCTTGACGCGACCATCCGCTCGGCGATCTCCATCGCCCGGAGACTCCAGGATCCTCTCGCTGAACTTGTAAAGATCGACCCCCGCTCCATCGGAGTTGGTCAGTATCAGCACGACGTCAACGTCACAAAACTGAAACTCTCTCTTGAGGATGTTGTCGAGTCCTGCGTTAACAAGGTCGGAGTCAACATCAACACCGCCTCCTATAAACTCCTTGGCTACGTCTCCGGCATCGGCGCTTCGCTCGCTAAAGCGATCGTCACTCACAGGGATAAGAACGGACAATTCACATCCCGCGCCGAGGTCAACAAAGTCCCGGGCTTCGGACCAAAGGCCTTTGAGCAGGCCGCAGGATTCCTCCGGGTTCCTGAGTCCAAAAACCCACTGGACAACTCATCGGTTCACCCTGAGCGTTACTCCATCGTAGAGCAGATCGCCAAGGATCTTGGATCAAGCGTCTCTGATCTCGTGGGTAAACGCACCGCGGTTGACGCGATCCCTCTTGAGAAGTACGTCAACGAAGCCGTCGGTCTTCCGACACTGCGTGACATCGCGGCTGAGCTGATCAAACCCGGCCGTGACCCACGCGAAGACGGCATCCGCCTCACATACTCTGACGATGTCTCCGAGATCGATGATCTTCGTCCGGGGATGGTTCTCCAGGGAACAGTCACCAACGTCACTAACTTCGGAGCGTTCGTGGACATCGGCGTTCACCAGGACGGCCTAATTCACATCTCAGAGCTCTCAGACCAGTTTGTGACCGACCCCTCGTCTGTCGTGGCCGTGGGAGACGTCTTGTCTGTGCGGATTCTGGATGCTGACAAAATCAAAAAACGCATCAGTCTCTCGGCCAAGTCACAGTCTCGCGCTGGAGCGGCTGGAGGCTCAGCGACGACTCGTCCGGCTCAGCCAGCTATGGCTGCCGCTACCAGAGGGGCACCAGCTAAAGCCGCTCCAAAGGTACCGGAGAAGTCCCACAACATGACTGATCTGCTGTCGAAGTTTGGGCGTAAATAAAATTAGTGCAAAAAAAAGAGACACATGGTATCTAGCTTCCTCCAATAATTCGGAGGAGTTAGACCATGCAGAACGCGTCAGCCCAGAACCCATCCAAAAAAACCGTTTTAGGCGTCATCGGCGGCAGCGGCGTCTACAAAATGGACGGCGTGGATTTTGTCCATGAGCACAAACTGTCGACTCCTTTCGGTGAGCCATCAGACGCGATTTTTGAGGCGAAAATATCCGGACGCACGGTCTATTTTCTCCCGCGACACGGCCGCGGTCACCGCTTCACGCCAACTGAGGTCAACTACCGCGCCAACATTCACGCCCTGAAACAACTTGGCGTCACCCACGTCATGGCCGTCAGCGCCGTGGGCATCATGAAAGAATCCATCAAGCCTGGCGACATGGTTGTTCCTGACCAAATTTTTGACCGCACCCGCGGCAGCAGACAAAATACGTTCTTTGGAGAGGGTGTTGTCGGACATGTGATGTTCGGCGATCCGTTCTGCGCGGAGACACGCTCTGTGATCCTCGCTGCTGCGAAGACCGAAAAAGCCACCGTCCACGACGGCGGCACTTATGTTTGTATGGAAGGCCCCGCGTTTTCCACCCGGGCTGAGAGCCACTTCTACAAAAAAACGCTCGCGCCAGCCGTGATCGGCATGACGGCCGTTCCTGAGGCCAAACTCGCACGCGAGGCGGAGATGGGTTACGGCATGCTGGCTCTCGCCACTGATTACGACTGCTGGCATGAAACCGAGGACGATGTCTCGGTTGAGGCTGTATTGGCGGTCGTCAAAGCCAACGCGACTCTTGCCAACAACATCATCAAGCGTGTCGCCACTATGATGCCTGAATCGTCGTCGTCGGACGTCCTATACGCTGCGAAATACGCGATCATGACTGACCGCTCTACGATCCCGGCCAAATCCCGTGAAAAGTTTCAGACACTTTGGGGACCTTATCTTGGTTAAGTCCACCAAAAAACAAATTGTGACTTTAGTGTGTTTGACCCTTGCGGGATGGGCGTGGCATGAACACGTCCTCACAACCCAAAACGAACCGGCGCTGTCGAAATCAAACGCCACCAGAGCGACCAGCCAACTAAAATCAGCGGACGTCCCAAAAACCAGCGCGTCCGACATGAATAACACTGCAACGTCAGCTGGTTGGACGCAATCAGCATCCGGCACGATCGCTGATGCTCAAACACTTATTGACCGCGGCAGCATTCAAGAAGGCGCCCATATCTTGGAGGAAATTGCGCGTCAAGACCCAGCAAACACCCAGGCACTGATGGAACTTGCCATGGTCTGCACTTTGGACTTCAAGGATTCTGCCAAGGCGCGGTCTCTTCTTGAACGCGTGATTGATATCAACCCGAATCATAGAGCTGCCCTGAATGAACTTGAACTCGTCTATAAAGAATTGGGCGTGGTTGAGGACGGCCTCGCCTTGTTACAGCTTAAAACGCAGCAACATCCCGACTCCCTTGAGCTCAGCTTCGCCTATGGACGCATGCTCGCCGAAAAAGATCCCGCAGCGGCCATCGCGTCTCTTGAGCAGGGAACAAAAATTCCCGATCTCCGTGAAGAGGCTTATGATCAACTGGCCGTAGCGGCCCTGAAGGCTGGTCAAATTGAACTGGCGATAAAATCATGGACCGAGGCTTTGGCCCTCGCGGAAAACGAGCTTGATCAGGCGAAGCTAAAGAATGAGCCTGGTGTGGACTTTTTGGAAGAACGAGTTGCCTCCACCAAAACGGAGCTGGCCAGAGCTCGCGCCCAAACCGCTAAGCAGTAATCAACCGAGATGCTGCTCCAGCATCACCTGAAGCTGATCAACGTCAAATGGCTTGGTCAAAACGTCCTTAAATCCGTGTTGAAGGCATCTCTTACGGTCCTCGCTGAACGCGTTGGCGGTCACGGCAAGGATCTTGGTGGTTTTGTTCAAAGCCGAGTTGTTCCAGATCGCGGTGGCAGTATCAAATCCATTCATCTCCGGCATCTGCCAATCCATAAGAATAAGATCAAATTTGGTCTTTGAGGCGAAATCCACAGCCTCAGCCCCACTTTTGGCGACAAATGTTTTATAGCCAAGAATCTTAAGCATGCTGTCCGCGACCAGGCAGTTGACGTCATTATCATCCACCACCAAAATCAGCTCACCTGCCATATTCGCTCCATATTCCCGGTTTTTTACGAAGACCATCCGCAAAGACCTTTAATTTCAACATACTAAACACCTAAAGTAAGTCGCTTTTGTACCGATAGGTGCTCCGGAGAATTGTATCCACATTTTAGCGACTTTTAGAGATCAGAATGGCCGAAGACACCCAAAATAACCGAATTCCCCGCTCAATCGAGACATCGTTTCGACGCGTTAGTGCCATCGCAGGTACGGTTTTGGCTATTTTCTTCACTATTTTGCAGACTGCATATGAGTATCGCACAGATTTAACCCGGCCTGAAGATCGGATTCGCGAGATCGAGCGTTCCTTAAAAGTCCCTCTCTCAATTGCCATAGCTCCTGTCGACCAGGATCGCCTCAAACTTATCGCCGACCAGGCTCTTCTGGCGGATGATATACAGACCATCGCCATCCTGAACTCCAAAAATCAGCTGCTCTACGAGAATATGAAGGTCAACGCCAAGCTGCTGGATGACACCTTCCTGCTAAAGCGGATTATCACTTTAACAGACCGCGAAGATGATAAAACAGAACTCGGCGTCGCCATGATCAAAATCACTCCGGGTCAGGCCATAGCGAGTCTTGGACACGCGGCTCTGAATGCTTTGGTGCTGAATGCGGTAAAAATAACGGCGATTATTCTTATAATTTCCTGGTTCCTGAGGCGCAAAGTTATAAGCCCCCTTAATAGGCTCGCCAAACAAATCAAAAAATCCATTCCGGGTGAGGTTATTGTCGTCCAGGTAGACACCGGCATAACGGATAAACAGGGAGAGAATAACGAAATCGAGCGGGTCGCCAGGTTTATCTCTGAGCGCGAAGGTAAACTTCAGCAACTAATTGACGACCTTAAAACCCGCGAGGAAACACTTCGCAACAGCGAAGCCCATCAAAGGGATTTGGCTCAGCGCCTTGATTTTATCATGCGCGCCAACAAACTAGGGTCATGGGAAATTAATCTTCACTCGGGTGAAGCAAAATATAATGACCGCTTCAGCGAGATGATTGGCGTATCCCCAAAACTAACTCATTTCTGGACGGCGCGGGTCCATCATGACGATCGACAAAGCTTTGAGAATGACTTCGACTTGCACACCCGTGGCTGGTCTGAATCCATCAACAATATTCACAGGATACGCCACGAGAATGGCCCATGGGTTTGGGTCCTTTGCACAGGCTCGGCGGTCCAGCGGGACATGGAACAACGCGCGACCAGAATCGTAGGAACCAACCTTGATATCACTGATTTGGTCGATGCCCGCGAGTCCGCGCTCGCGGCCAACGTCTCCAAATCTGCGTTTCTCGCCAACATGAGCCATGAGATCCGCACCCCTCTCAACGGCGTCCTCGGCATGACCTCACTGCTAAAGCGAACCAGCCTGGACCCCATGCAGACGGAGTTTATCAAGACCATTGAGATCTCTGGTAAGCAGCTCCTAGGCGTCATATCTGACATTCTTGACCTATCAAAAGTCGAAGCGGGTAAATTTGACCTGTCACCCGTCAAAATGAGCGTCCGCACCATAGTGGACAACGTCATCAGGATTATCGGTCCGAGCGCGGACATCAAAGGCCTTTCGCTCGTCAAAAACATCACTCCAGAGGTTCCTGAATCTGTATATTGCGATGACACAAGGCTTCAGCAGGTCTTGGTAAACCTTGCCAGCAATGCGGTAAAGTTCACTGCGCACGGACAAGTTTTTATCCACGTTGACTGCCGCCAGTCCGCTAAATACAAGGACAGGGTTGAGATCGAATTTCATATTGTTGACGAGGGAATCGGCATCCCGCCTGATCAGCTGAAAAACCTGTTCCAGGCGTTCAGCCAGGCAGACGCGACCATCACCCGCAGATATGGAGGCACAGGACTGGGACTGGCCATTTCTAAACAAATCGTGGGTCTGATGAGCGGTAAAATCGGAGTAACCAGCGAGGTAAACCGCGGCTCTGACTTTACCTTCACGATCAACGTACCGACGGTCGCCGCGATTGAAATCACCGCTCCGACCGCCGAGGTCGTCAACCCTCAGAACATTAGCTCTCTGCTGGTAAAGGCCAATATCGTAACCCAGAAAGTCATCTTCAAAATGCTCAAAACGCTTGGCATATCACCCGCGGTGGCGACCAATGGCGTCGAGGCCACACACCTTGCGACCAGTAACCAATATGACATCATATTCATGGATCTCGTCATGCCGGAAATGGATGGTCACGAGGCCACACGACGGATCATCGCCCATGCGAAATCGAAGAATCTGCCCGTACCCGCAATCATAGCTATTACATCAACGGTCAACGAAGGCCTAAAGGAAAGACTCCTGGAAACTGGTTTCGCGGACGTCCTTGAAAAACCAATAACAATGATTCAACTCAGCACGGCCCTGCATCATGTACAACGCCAAAGCGCTCCCGTCAAAAAAGACAAGAGCGCCTCGTAAGACTCGATTATCAGAATTCTCAGGACTTAGGTTTCGCCGATTTTTTCTCTTGTGCCTGACGGTTCTTCTCGGTTTTGACAACCTCAGGAATAGTCAGTTTGGCCAAGTTTTTGCTGCCCTTAAGCGCTACATAGTCCGCGGTGATTCGGATAGCCTCCTGCATCTGAAAGTCGTCGGCGAGTGCCAGCTCAGTATCGTCATCACCGGCGTCATCACCAGCCTTGGATTTTTTCTTGCTGCTTCGTTTCTCGATTTTTTCTTTTTCGGCCGCCTTCTCTTTCGCGGATTTTTCTTTGAGGGAGATTCTTGACCGCTCCAGCTCGCCTGTTTTGTAAGTTTTAATATCCTCAGCCACAATCTTGAACCCGGGGTCGGTTAGCAGACGTGAGGCACTCGCCTCCTTAAGGCGTTTCACATAAGGCGCAGCCAACCCAAGAGCCTTGTAATCAGACTCTTTGATTTTCTCCCAGGGAAGAGCGTAATCGTAGAACTTTTCCCCCATCTCGAGCTCATCCATGATATCCGGAAGCACCACGTCAGACTCAACACCGCGAAGCTGGGTACTGGAGCCGGATGGGCGATAAAACTTTGAGATTGTCACTTTAACAGCGCCTAGTTTATCGCTGACGTCGTTAAGGTTCTGAACGGTACCCTTACCAAACGTATGGGTATCACCCACGATAAGCCCACGTTGGTAATCCTGGATCGCGCCTGCGAAAATCTCACTGGCGGAGGCAGACTGCCTGTTGATTACAACCGTAAGAGGCCCATCCCAGGCCACGCTTGGATCCTTGTCCTCTTGCACGTAACTATTGCCGTCACTATTCCTGATCTGAACGATGGGACCTGACTTGATGAAAAGTCCTGAGATAGTGATCGCCTCGTCAAGAGAACCGCCTCCGTTATTACGCAGGTCGACTACGATCGCCTCGGCCCCTTGTTTTTTGAGGGACTCCAACTCACGAAGCATGTCCACAGATGAGCTCTTGAAGTCTTTTTGCTTATTCTGACGGCCCTCAAAATCCATATAAAAAGACGGCAAAGTCACGACACCGACTTTTACGTCTTTTGCCTCAGCTCCCTCGCCCATCTGAACGATTTTAAGCGAAGACTTCGCCGCGCGGTCTGTCAGCTGCACTTTCTGACGCTTCAATACCACCTGCAACTGGACGTTTTTGCCCTTCTCCTCGCGTACGAGAGTCAGCTTCACATCTGTCCCCTGCTTACCGCGGATCAGCTTCACTACGTCCCGAAGATCCATGTCAATCACGTCGACAGGAGAATCTTTTGTCTGAGCAACCGCGACGATCTTATCCTCAACCTTGACCTTGCCGCTTTGCGCAGCCGCGCCACCGGGAACCATTGACTGAATTGTCGTGAAGCCATCCTCGCTGCGAAGCACCGCACCGATTCCCTCCAGCGAGAGTCGCGTGTTAATTCGGAAATCCTCGAGTTCGTCAGGCCCCATGTAATCACTGTGAGGGTCGAGCGCGCTGGCGAACGCGTTCAAAAATATTCCCATAACCTGGTCGCTGTTGGTTTCTTTGTGGCGTCTGCGGGTCAACTCCATGCGTTTGGTCATTTTCTCCCGGATTTTAGCCGCGTCAGTAATCGTCTCGCGCAACTGAATAATCTGAAACTTCACCCGCTTACGCCATCGGTCCGCAAGCTCGTCGCCGGTCTTGGCCCATGGAAGTTTTTTGCGGTCAACCTCCATATACTCATCAGCGGTAAAATCGTGAGTGGCAGCGATCGCCTCGTCAATAGGCTTCTGACGTTCCCCGAATCGCTTGCCATACGTTTCCACGATGTCATCAATAAAAGAGCAGTCTGCTTTGTTGATCGCCTCGTCGACTTGGGTCGAGTATTGCTTCTCAAAGCGATCAACATCACTCTGGAGAAAATAAAGCTTGCCGGGATCCCAAGCACGCACAAATAGATCCAGCGAGCGTTTGCTCAACTCATCCGTAAACTCAGTATAGGTAAAGTGCATCTTGAAATAATACTGAGTCAGGAGTCGAACCTGCTTGCAGTCCAACGCCGCAGCTGCGGTGGAGTATAAAGTCACACACGCCAAAACCGCGAAGACACGACAGGTACGATAGAAAATGCGAATAGTCATAATGGGTTCCCCTTAACTCATTGATCTATATATATTATCACAGCCCAGCCAAAAACCCATGCCTTCCCCCATGCCGAAAATAAGAAAAAACAATGAATTTACACCCGAATCATCATGATTTTAGCATTTTGACAACACCCTACAGCTCAAGGCCGCGACTGAAAGTCCGAAACCCACACAGACTTTTTAATTGATTTACCCGGAGTCATCACTATGGCCTCTAAAGGGAAACGAACCTTCTGGGTATCAGGAGCGCTGACACCACTCCATCTTGAGCGATGTCAGCTGCTTGCTCAGAATGGCTTCGATATTCAGATGATGAGCAGCACAAACGAGGTTATCAAGGCGTTGGCTGCCTCCAGACCTGTGGCGATCGTTATTGACACCCCAATCATGGATAACGTGTCTGGGGATCAGACGATTCAGACACTCTCAACAATGCCGGAAATGAACGGCGTCCGCTTCATCTTGTCCGTTACCGCACCCTCTCCCGAGGCCTCGCGCGTCGCCATGTCCGAGAACTTCCGTGATATTATTCCCATGAATATACACTCATCGGACTGGCTGCAGAGAATTCAATTTGCAACCGGAGCCAAACCAACTGGATTCCCCTCCCCTCTATGTGAAATCAGCATGAATCAGATGGCCGTGGCACTCGCGCCTGGCCGGATCATTTGGATCAATGATACCCACATACGTATCGAGTGTCGGGGGGGACAGCGGGTTGGAAGCTCGATGCAGATTACGGGCGCCCTCGCAAAAACATTTGGTGTGCCGCATATCAGTCTGACCGTTGAGAGCATCCACAAAACTCAATTGCTGTTCCGCTTCAGCCAGGCATTAGTATGCCGATGGCGGATCGCGCAAGCCCAGGCCGAAAACGCTGCATCAATTATCCGGCTTATGGGGCAGCAAAATAACGACGCGAGGATTCGCGCGTTTGTCGCGGTATCTCGCGCTGATATCCGCAAGGCTATTGTAGGAGCCATTAACCCGGAGCGCTTTGCCGTCAAAGTCGCCTTGCAGAAGAGCACCCTTGCCCAGGAGTTATCCTATTACTCTCCTGACCTCGTGTTCATCGACGCTCGCATGATCGCTGGTCCTGACGCTGCCAGCATGCAAACAATATTCGCGACACTGCCGGGCGACGTTCCGGTTATTATTTACGGATCATCTATAGACCAGAGCTTGCTAAAGAAAACTTTTGGTAGCCGGCCGGTATTCGTTGAGACGTCCGTGAATCTCCCTGACATCAATAACGCGGCACACCGCTACAGAGTTGTTCATCACGCAGCCGGCATAGACGATACGGCTCGCGTTAATCCGGTCTCTCCAGATAATCCCTGGAGCAAAACGGACATCATGGTTCCGGCACGCCTGACATCGCTCAATCCATCATCTGGTGAGATTTCGCTTCCATATTCTCTGGGAGCGTTCGCCATGGCAAGGCTCGAGGCGCCGATTCTTCGAAGGGCGCTTGGCCGTGATCCCTACATTAAAATCACAGACATGGTAGAGCGAACATCTTCGCTTCAGGCGAGCCAGTTTACTCACCATGCGCACTTTTACCTCGCCGATGTTGAGAGTCGCGAGCAGGTCACCCTGTGCAATGTTCTTGTCACGATGCTCAGTGACTATTACCAAAAGCAATTTGTCGCTGCCAAAAAAGCGATTGCCATCGCCAACGTGTCGCTGGTTCAAGCTTCTGCAGCGACGGTCATCCGTCTGAACGCTGTCGGGTCGACGGCCGTCAGCACGTCAGCTCCGCTCACAGCCGGCAATCTCGCATTGAAAGAGCCTCAAAATCCGCCACCTCCGCCGGCACCTCGCCCCGAGGTCGTCAAGCAGGGACAAATCAAGGATCAAGAGGTGTCGCTCACGCCTGAGACTCTCAACACAAAACTGCGGCGGGGTGTTTTCCAGCACGAGATTGAGTTTGATTTCTCGTTTAACTGGCGAAAACATGTCGACATGACGGTCCTGAAGGCAGTCGGTGCCTTTTTCATTGCGGCGGGTATCATGGCATTTATCATCAGTCTTGCGATGAATATTGACGAGTCCTATTACAAAGAGCATGGCCGCGAATACTCGGATTTCTTCATCCGCATGACTGATCCTGAGTTCCGCAAAAAACATCCAGCTCCGGGAATGCCACAACTCGACAGGAACAATAAGAACGGCAACTAGCAGGAAAAAGTAATCCGATGAAAAAAGCGCCCATCCCAGCCAACGAAGCGGCAAGACTAGCGGATCTCGAGGGTTATAGCATCTTGGATTCCCTGCCTGAGCTGGCGTTCGATGACATCACTGAACTGGCAAGCTTTATCAGTGGCAAACCCATCGCTCTCGTCAGCCTCATTGACTCCAACCGCCAGTGGTTTAAGTCAAAGGTCGGACTCGGAGCAAGCGAGACGCCCAGGGATGTGTCGTTTTGCGGCCACGCGATTCACGGCGACAAGATATTCGTTGTAAACGATGCAACGAAAGACGAACGCTTCTTTGACAATCCTTTAGTGACCGGAGCGCCAAACGTGACATTTTACGCGGGTGTACCCCTCGAATCACCCCAGGGCTATAAACTCGGGACTCTGTGTGTTATCGACAGTAAGGCTGGCGCGCTCACGAATGAACAGACTGAGATGCTCACCCGCCTCAGCCGGCAGGTTGTGGCCCAGATGGAGCTTCGCAAGCACCTCGCGGAATTTAAGGCCATCAACAAATCTCTGGCTCTCGAGACTATCGCCAAGACAGGATTCATCGCCAACATGAGTCACGAGATCAGGACACCGCTTAATGCGATCTTCGGAACACTCCAGATTTTGAAGGAGCAAAAGCTCACGCCCGCCGACCAGGAACTTCTGGCGATGGCAAAAACAGCGTCTGAGACCGTGTTGCAGCTTGTGAACGATGTCCTCGACATGTCAAAAATCGAGGCCGGCCGCATGCTTATCAATCTCGAGCCTACGGATGTCGCGAATATTACGGACGACATCACAAAAATGTTTGCGGGCAGAGCGTCGCTTTCTCATGTCACTGTCAGGTCGACTATTCACGACAGCGTTAAGTCACCGCTCTTGACTGACGAACTGCGTCTCAAACAAATCCTTATTAACCTGATTGGCAACGCGCTCAAATTCACCGCCGAGCGCGGCAGTGTCACGGTTGATTTGAGTGTCACGCCGAACGGTAAGGATGCCATCGCGAAATGGGTGATCAAAGACACTGGCATCGGCATGGCAAAGGCTACGCTTGACAAACTTGGCCAGCCATTTGAGCAGGGCGATACCAACATCACAAAAAAATTCGGAGGCACCGGCCTTGGCCTGGCCCTCGTCAAACGCCTGATGACCCTTATGCAGGGAAGCTTGGAGATTGAGTCCACGCTAGGCAAGGGAAGTACCTTCACGATATCAATTCCCATGCAAAAACACGCGGCCTACGCCGCTATAGCCAGTGACACCAGCGATGACGCCGCGCCCCTGCCATGTTCCACACTCATTGTCGACGACACCAAAACTAACCGAATCGTGCTAAACCGCATGCTTGAACCCTGGGGATTTGACAGAAAAGAGACGGACTCTGGTCTTGAGGCCCTCAAAATATTCCGAAGCGATCATCCGGCCCTGATATTGCTGGATCTTCAGATGCCCGACATGGACGGATTTGAGGTAATACGAAACATCCGTGACTTTGAGGCATCGTCTCCAGACATAAAACGCTCCTATGTAGTTGCCGTAACAGGCCAGGTTTTTGATGACGACGTAAAACGCTGTTTTGACAGCGGGTTTGACGCGCACATTGCCAAACCCGTATCAAAAGAGGCACTGCGGAAAGTTCTCAATAAACGCCCTAAGTGAGAATTTTTTTGCGGCCGTCACAAGCTTCTTTGTCGAGACAACGCCCAAAAAGATCCAATCGGTGAGTTTTGAGCTCCATACCGTATTTTTCGGCGATCGCTTCCTGAAGCGCCTCAATCTCATGGTCCTCAAATTCCACAACATTCCGGCACTCAACACAGATCAAGTGGTCGTGGTGGCTATCGGGATGAGCAACCTCAAAGACAGAGCGCCCGTCCTGAAAAGACTTCTGCTCTATCAGACCAGCTTCCGTCAAAAGATTCAGCGTCCGGTAAATGGTGGCGAGACCCACGTCATGACCTTCGGCATTGACCTGTCGATGCAGCTCGTCAGCATCCACATGAGAGTCGATTGAGAGAAAATGGTGGACAATCACCCGTCGTTGCTGGGTTTGCTTAAGCCCCATGCGTTCAAGGTACTGGTCGAGACCTTCCCAAAACCACGCGAACCCTGGTGTTTCATTTTTAGGCATAACATCTCTGTTCAAAACTTTGGATAATTACCGGAAATTTAAGGCCAATTCAGAGTATAGACAACTCCGACAAGGCTCAGCAAGGCTAAATCCCCAAAACAGACCTCCGAACCGCAAAAGACATTTGGAAGAACGTGGGATTTCCATTACATTTCTGAGACTTAAATTTAAAGTCTGAGACTTAAGCTCTCGACCGTTGTTGAATTTTTATAGGAGCCATCCGCACTATGTCTACCCAATCCTTTGATCTTGTCGTTATCGGCTCCGGACCCGGCGGTTATGTTGGTGCGATTCGCGCTGCTCAACTCGGACTTAAAGTCGCTCTTATCGAGAAGTTTCCTCATCTTGGCGGGACCTGCCTCAACGTCGGCTGTATCCCCACCAAGGCACTGCTTGAGAGCGCTAAGACGTGGGACAAACTACAACACCTGAAAGAACTCGGATTTGACGCCGGAAGCCCCAAATTCCAGTGGGACAAGATCATGGGTCGCAAAGACAAGATCGTCGACGACCAGCGCAAGGGTCTTCGTTTCCTCATGAAGAAAAACAAAATCGAGACCTTCGAGGGCCATGGTCGCATCGCGGGTAAAGGCAAAGTCAACGTGACCTTAAACGACGGCAAGGCCGCTACCCTTGAGACCCGCAACATCATGGTCGCCACCGGAAGCCGCGTGCGCCAGCTGCCATTCGCCAAAACCAACGGCAAGGGCATCATGAACTCTGACGACGTGTTGTTCATCACTGAAGTCCCTAAGTCCATGGCCATTATCGGCGGTGGCGTCGTCGGCATCGAGTTCGCTAGTCTTTTTTCTCGCTTCGGCACCCAAGTCACCGTATTGGAAGCTGCCCCACAGATCCTGCCATTTGAGGACGAAGAAACTGTTAAGGAACTTGTACGCTGCGTCAAAAAACAAGGCGTCGCCATCGAGACCGGCGCGAAAATCACGGCCATTGAGGACAAAGGCAAAGCAGGCGTTGTTCTGACCACCGCGGAAGGCAGCCGGACATTTGAGAAGGTCCTGGTATCGATCGGCCGCGAGCCCGTCACCGATGACATTGGACTTAATACCGTCGGCATAACCACAGACCGTGGCGTTATTAAAGTCGATCTCGCGACCTATAAGACGTCAGCCGACGGCATTTATGCCATCGGTGATGTCATCCCGACTCCGATGCTTGCTCACACGGCGAGTGCCGAGGCGTGCCACTGCGCTGAGGTCATCGGCGGCAAGAACCCGCACAAAGTACACTACGAGTCCAACCCAAGCGCCGTCTACACTTACCCTGAGATCGCCTCTATCGGCATGACTGAGAAGACTCTCAAAGAAAAAAACATCGAGTACAAAGTCGGAAAATTCCCGTTCAGCCCCATGGCCCGCGCCAAAATCGAGGATTCCACCGATGGCTTCGTGAAGATATTGTTCGAGCCAAAATACCGCGAGCTCCTGGGCGTTCATATTGTCCACGCCCGCGCCACCGAGATGATCGCTGAATTCTCCCTTGGGAAACTTCTTGAAACCACAGTTGATGAAATTGCCCACACCATTCACCCTCACCCCACACTGAGTGAGACGATCATGGAAGCCGCTCATGCTGCTCTGGGCTCCGCCATTCACATGTAACGCTGGCGATAGAGTGAATTCGAGTGATATTCGTGAATCGAACCGAAGCGGGAAAGATATGACGACACAAGCCACAAGCAACGTAACTGAGGTTATTTTACCATCCATGGGTGAGGGCATCGCCGAGGCTACGGTCGTTAAATGGCTCAAAAAACCGGGCGATTCCGTCGCCAAAGACGAGCCTCTTCTTGAAGTCTCCACAGACAAAGTCGACACTGAGATACCCGCGCCAGCGTCTGGCACTCTTCTCATGACAACGGCCCTTGCGGGCGCCACCATTGAGGTCAACTCCACCATCGGCTGGATTGG
This sequence comes from Oligoflexales bacterium, assembly GCA_947468665.1. Classification (GTDB taxonomy): domain Bacteria; phylum Bdellovibrionota_B; class Oligoflexia; order Oligoflexales; family RGVZ01; genus CAMDKS01. The sequence continues at coordinate 62,634 of CANILH010000005.1, forward strand.
CCCCAAGGGTGCTGAGATCCCGGCTGGATCATCAACAAAAAAAACGGGAGCGTCGGCAAAGCCTGCCGCCAGACCACAAGCCGGCGCCGCCAGCCATCAGGCTCAACCAGCGGCTCACGGCGCGTCGGTCGCTCAGGGATATTTCCACGACGGCTCCGTCACCATGCGTTCGTCACCTCTTGTCCGCAAGATGGCCAAAGACCAGAATATTGATCTCAGGCGAGTCCCCGGCACAGGCCTGAGTGGCCGTATCACAAAAGATGATCTTGTCACGTGGCTCGCCAGCCCCGCAGCGTTCGCTCCCCTTGGTGTTTCGGCGACTGCTGAAAAGCCGCTTCTGGCGAAGGTGAAAACCGCCAACAACAATGGCGTTGAGACCCTTGAGGGAGTCGCCGTACGCCGCGAAAAAATGTCCAAGATGCGCCGCCTGATTGCGGAGCATATGGTTGAAAGTGTCCGCACGTCTCCACACGTCACCACCACCTTTGAGATCGACCTCCACAAGGTCGTCGCCATGCGCGAGACGCACAAAAAATCATTCGCCGCCAAAGAAGGCTTTAACCTTACATTTACGCCTATTTTGATCCGCGCGGCTGTTGAGGCCATCAAAAAATTCCCGGTCGTCAACGTCTCCGTCGATGGCGATGAGGTGCTTTGGAAAGACAGCATCAATATCGGCTGCGCGGTCGCTCTCGGATCTGCGGGCGGGGGCGGACTGATTGTCCCAGTCATCAAAAACGCCGAGAAGAAAAATCTCTCCGACATCTGCCGCAGTCTCAATGATCTCGCGACCCGCGCCCGCTCCAAGAAACTCCAAGCTGACGAGGTAATCGGCGGCACGTTCTCAGTCACCAACCCCGGCGGCTGGGGATCCATCACCTCCAATCCGATCATCAATCAGCCACAGGTCGCGATGCTTGGCATCGGGGCGATCGTTAAGCGTCCGGTTGTGATCGAGAATGACCAGATCGTCATCCGTCCCATGATGATGGCGTCACTGACATTTGATCACCGGGTGATTGATGGTGAGGGAGGAGCCATGTGGCTCGCCGAGTACAAGAAAATACTAGAAAATTGGTCTGAAGAGCCCTGACAGCCCACTCCGCCGTCGAAGGTAACGCTCAAAAAAATGGCGTTACATGCGACGAGATGGTTCGCTTCGCTCACCATGACGGATGCTCACCATGACGGATGCTCACCATGACGGATGCTCACCATGACGGGCACTCACGCCGCCCGCTTCGCGAAGCGGTGGCCATATTTTGCCATGAAGGCGTCGTATTCACGCTGTGCCTTATCATGCTTATCCTCGTCGTAGACGCTATACTCAACACCTAGTTCCAGATGTCGCCTTTTGAGCTCATAAGGGAATCGCTCACCAAGTCGAACGAATCTATCTTTCGCGCTTTTGCTAATCTCACCCGGCGCGATAATACGGGAGGAAACCGGCCCTGGCTCAAATGGCGTTATGATCTCATAGAGACAATCCTTGTGCGTCCAATACTCATCCCAGGTAAAGTCACCCCACTCAAAAGCCTCACGCATTGGACACTCGGCGGGCGCCTCGATGGCATAGAGTCTGATTAGTCCTGAATTCTCATCAAAATGATCTTGGTAAACTAAAAATTCCGTAGACCGATCTGGCGCATCGATCTCAAAAAGTGTGCAACCAGCAAATACATCATATGGCTCAGGGGACCTAAAATTCTTGAAGGTCTCGCGGGTCCATTTAAATACACGATCATGACTCTCTAACTTTTTATTCACACGCACCTCCTTGAATGAAGCGGCAACTCGGCGCTGCCTTGAGGAATATTAGACAATCTTGAACCGACCCAATTAACAATTCACAAAGCAAAGAATGAATTCTCAATATTCTCCGCCAGATGCAACCTCTGATCCGTCGTCAATCTTTTATGAAAACGATAACCAATCACAATTTCGCCTTCCTCGATGCCAAAACTCCCCGAAAAAGACACCTCGCTACTCCATTGAATTTCCGTATTCGCGGTCCACCCGTACGGCGCGATTTTTTGCTTAAGACCCTCAACAGCCGCGGCAAGACTTCTGTCTGA
>CANILH010000006.1 GCA_947468665.1 Oligoflexales bacterium
GGTGACACGGCAGCGGATCTTGATTATGTGGCGACCAGTAGTTTGTCCACCGCCGGCGGTACGATGATCGATGCTGCGGGTAACACGGCGACGCTAACACTTGCAGCACCCGGAGCAGCTGGGTCGCTTGCCGCCAATAAAAATATTATCATCGATACCACAGCCCCCGCGACGCCCGTCATCTCGGCACCCACCAATAACGTTTATACGGCGAGCACATCTGTCACTGTATCGGGAACCGCCGAGGCGTCGTCCACCATCACCCTAAAAGACGGTGGATTCACCGTCGGCACCGCCACGGCAACGGGCGGCAATTGGTCTGTGGCCTTGATCGGCGTCATCGACGGCATTCACACCTACACGGCAACCGCCACTGACGCGGCAGGCAATACCGGATCAAGTGCATCGGTCGTGGTTAATGTCGATACCGCAGCTCCTTCAGCACCTGTGATTTCAAATCTGCCACTAGTCACCAACAATCAAAAACCAACCATCACCGGCACAGCTGAGGCTAACGCCACAGTGAACGTCTATTCAGCTGGCTCTGTCGCATTCTGTTCCACCACAGCTAACGGCTCGGGGGCTTGGTCTTGTGCCCCCGTTGGTAACAAAACTGACGGCGTCTACGCCATCACCGCAAAGGCCACTGACGCGGCAAATAACACCAGCAGTGCCTCCTCTGCAGGATCCCTGACCATCAATACCACTGCTCCCTCGGTCACCGGAGTGTCATCTTCAACCGCCAGCGGATCTTACGCAGCGGGCACAACCGTCACAATTCTGGTGGCCTTCTCTACTGTCGTCAACGTAACGGGCACGCCTCAAATCCAAATGAGTCTAGGCAGCAACAATCCTTATGCCGCCTATGTATCAGGGTCTGGGACCAACACGTTAACATTTCAGTTCACGACGGCAGTAGGACACTACACCGCAAATGGTGTGACGACAGCACCTTATCTAGACTACGTATCGACAACTGCATTAACTCTTAATGGCGGCACCATCAAAGACAACGCCAATAACCCCGCAACGTTAACCCTCTCAATACCAGGCGCTGCAGGATCTTTAAGTGCTAACGCAAGCATTATAATCGACGCACTCGCTGCAGCCGTAACCGGCGTCTCCTCGTCTGTTGCAAACGGCTCTTACGGATTTGGGGCGACTATTCCAATTACCGTGACCTTGAACAAACTTGTTACAGTAACAGGCTCCCCTAACCTAACTCTTAACACAACCCCAAGCAGGGCGGCGACATTCGTCTCAAGCTCCACAACAGGAACCAATTACTCTGGAACAACAACGTTAACCTTCAATTATGTAGTTCAATTCGGGGATATCAGCTCTAATCTCGACTATGCGTCAACGTCGGCCTTATCGCTAAATGGCGGTACTATCAAAGACTGGAAAAACAACGATGCCACCTTGACCCTGGTTTCACCAGGAGCTTCGGGGTCACTGGGAGCAACCAAAACCATCGCCATCACCATTGCGGCGTCGGTTCCAAGACTAGCCTTTACACCATCGACCTCATACCTATTCACGGGCAGTGCCGCGACACAAAGCTACGTCGCGTCTGGAACGAATTATTCCTGGACATGGAGCCTGGCGGATGCTGGAGTTCCCGCAGTTTCGAGCTATAGCTGTTACTATGACCGCATCCTTGATAGCACAGTCGCCGCGACAAATCTTTGTTCGTCACTTCCGGGTACGACCACCTTCAACACATCGACCGGCGTTCTTTCCTGGACGCCTAATTCTTCGGCTTATGGCCCTTATGAAATATCTGTTACCGGCACGAACTCAAACGGCGCCGGCTCCGCCAGCATCCTACAGGTCGACGTACGCCCAGCCTACACAACGGCAAATCTTCGCGGTGACTACGATGCGCAATTTAGTAACGCCTCAGTACCGGCAATCAGCACGGCCGTCTCATGGTATGACATAAGCGGCAATGGCTACACCGGCACAAACAGCAACTCAACAAACGCGGCGTGGGCAGCGGTCAATTCCAGTGGCAGCGTCACATCAACTGCGCCATACAGCATCGCTTATAATGGCTCTGGCTACACAACCCTTGGCAGCTCCTTAACCAGCAGCCAGACCAAAGTCATGTTTAACACCTGGGTGAACCCATCATCGCCGACGTCTCTTGATAAGGTGATTCTTGACGGCAGCACTGATCTCACGGGAACTGGCTTCACACTAAGACAAAGCGCGAGTGTCGCGAGCAAAATTGAACTCGCTACAACAGGATCCTATCAATCTGTTGTGCTTGCCGACAGTCCGACCAATTACTGGCGTCTGGGCGAAAGCTCTGGAACATCCGCGGCAGACCTCGGGGGGTCAGCCACTACCTTAACATACACCGGATCACCGACACTTGGCGTAGCTGGTGCCTTGAGTTCCGCGACCAACACAGCGGTGACCTTTGGCTTGACTAATAAATATGCTAAGGCACCCAACAACACCCTCGCGAACTATGAAAAAACCGATTCTTTTTCTGGCGAGGCGTGGTTTAAACTAACGACCAACTCGACTGACAATATGATAATGTGTAAACAGGCGGCCACAGCCCCTCATAAGGGGTGGTTTTTAGATATCTACGCAGGGGCGCTGTATTTCGCGTTAATCAGCGACTACTCTTCTACCAACATGTTGGCTCTTCATAGTACGTCTAGTGGATTCTCTGACGGAAACTGGCATCATGTCGCATTCAGCTACAACGGGAGTTCAACTGCTTCCGGTGTCCAGGTTTATGTCGATGGTGCCCTCATCTCTATGATAACGGATAATAATACCTTAAGCGGTTCAGTCTTAAATTCAAGCGTACCGTTTCAGATTAGCGGCAGAGACTCGACCTATGGTCCTTTTCAAGGCTCCATCCAAGAAGTCGCCCTCTACGGCTCAGTACTTTCCTCAACCAGAATCAAAGCCCACTATGACGCCGGAAAACACCCTTATGTCGCGACAGTACTCGCTGACAGCCCAACCAACTACTGGCGTCTCAACGAACTCGCGGGAACCCCCGCCTACGACCTTGGATCAGGCGCTACAACTTTGGCCTATACAAACTCGCCAACACTTGGAGCTAGCGGAGCACTGGCAAATGGAACGAACACGTCTGTGACATTTAACGGAACCAGTCAATATGCAGTAGCTCCCAACAACACTCTCGCGAACTACGAACGCACTAATACATTCTCCGGGGAGGCGTGGATTAAAACCACCGGCACCACAAATGGCGGAGCCTTCCTTGGAAAAATGTACAGCGGATCCCCATACAACGGATGGTTATTCCAAAGGGAAGCATATGGCGCAATCGGTGTAATCATCGAAAATACCTACCCGTCAAATGTTATCCAAGTAACATCGATGACCACTTTTAACGACGGACAATGGCACCATGTAGCGTTCACTTATGATGGCAGTTCTTCCGCATCTGGAGTGAAGATATACGGTGACGGAGTCCAAGTTGCCACTGGCACAAACACCGACACGTTGACGGCGTCGTCTGTAAACACGTCATCGCCTTTCGCAATAGGTTCACGCAATGGTACGAACTATATGTTTCTTGGGTCAATCCAGGAAGCGGCTCTATATAATAAAGTCCTTTCCGCCGACAGGATCAAGGCACACTACAACGCACGCTACGGCAACTGCCTGTCACAAACAACATTCGCCGCCAACGCCTGGTATAACATCCAGGGCATCATGGACGGCAGCACGGCAAGTCTCTTTGTCAACGGCCAGCAAGAGTGCGCGACTGCGTTGCCTAACGCCATCACCCCAAGCACCACGTTGACCGCCGGCGCCACCAGTTCCGGCACCAAAGGCTGGACGGGATCCGTGGCGGACATCAAAATCTACGGCACTAGTGATGGCTCCAGCGTGGGTACGTCATCCACCGTACTCTCAAACTACGTCGCTACAGCGGACCGCTACGGTGGGCCAGCGGTGACGAGTGGTCTTGTCATGAACTTTGACCCGGCCAACGCACTACGCGGCCTCTCGTTCCCAGGCTTGGGCTGCGCGATCACTAGTTTCTTTGATAAGTCTACCAGCGCGATCTCAGCGCCACTGACAAACTTCTCCACCTGCGGGTCCACCACCGGATGGAACGGCGACGGCGCCACCACGATGAGTGGTACGGCCGGACCATATAGATTGACCTTTGACGGTGTCGACGACTATATCCGGTTAGCGATTACCCCATCCACATTATTAGGACAACAGGTCACCATTGAGGCTTGGGTCTATCCTACCGCCACTGGTAACTACCGAGGCATAGCCGGAAATCATAATACTGGCTGTACTAACTGTGGAATCATTTTTGGCCAAAATCAGGCCGACGCGCCAGCTGGATGGTCCTTTGGTTACGGCGGAGGAACCGCTTTTGGCAATGGCGTTCAGCTACCAAACAGCAGTATTCCGAGTAATAGCTGGAACCACATTGCCCTCGTCATAAAAGGAAGTAACTACACGAAGGTATATGTAAACGGCGCTCTCTATAAAACTGCAACAGAGACACTTGCCATTAGCCACTCCGCGTTTTTCGACATCGGTCGCGCTTACAACGCATCGGGTCGCTACTTCCAGGGCAGCATAGGCCCATTCCGCGCTTACAACCGTGAACTTTCCGTCTCTGAGATCTCTCAAAACTGCAAAGTAAGCCAGGCCCGCTTCGCCGGCGTAACCTGCAACTAGGAATTATAATTAAGGGGACACCTGGGAATTAGGAATTAAGGGGAATTAAGGAATCAATTAAGGGTCAATTAAGGTCAATTAAGGGGACACCTGACTGGTTTGTGAATTATTTAGGCAGATAAAACTCCAACGCTCAGGCGATTTTCAAAATCGCGAGACACCACTGGCAGTTTTTGAAGGAATTAATTGAATTAAGGGGTGAATTAAGGGGACACCCGAGAGCCCAGGACGGGGCCTAAGTCAAACAAGAGCACAATCTACACATAAACTCCCGGATCAACAACTGATTAGGAATACCTTGTTCATCAGTGAGTCTATGCGGCAAGAATTTCGATTTTTACGCGAGGAAACACCTTCTGTGCATAGCCTAGTAAGCGGTCTAAGGTGAAGCTACTAATTTTTCCGCGTAGTATCTCGCTGATTCTTGCCTCGTCAATATCTAGCTTTTTCGCAAGCTGCCTTTGAGTCAGCTCCTGCTCGCGATGATACTTCGCGATGAGTTGGCACAGCTTATATTTGGCGCGTTCCACTTCAGACGCGTTTTCAGGTAAGGCAATATTGCCTCCCGTGTAGTCAGGATTTGACAGTTTATCCTGAACCTTTTTTAGAGTCGCCGCACTTGGGAATTTTTTGAACAGATTTTTTTCGTAGCCATAGCTATCTCCTAAATGCGTTTATCACGCCGATATAAATGAATTCTTCATGCATACACCAAACCAGCCGGTAGAACTTGCCATCCAGTGGTATGCGGTTCAGCATATAAAAATGAAAGCCATTCTTGATCATTTCGTGCGCAAATTGCTTACCCGAAGACCGTAGGTTCAAGTCGTACCCCATCTAAAAAATTTCAGAATTAAATTAGGTGCCGTGACTCAGCTCGCCTTCTTGGAAACCCTCACCACATTAATCTTCGCGTAAGCACTGATTAGTTCCGCTGAACATTTATCGAGCCCTTCTAGCAGGCGCCTTGATGGCCCCAAAGGCGTTGACAAGCCTTGTTCCCAACTTCGAACAGTCGCAAGGCTTACCTGAAGGAACTTCGCCAGCATCTCCTGCGTGAATTCAATGCTTTTACGTATTCGTTTGATGTCTTGCGGACGAAAATCGCGAGCCGGTTTGATCACGTACTTTTGAATCCGTGCTCCTGGTAGTTTCTTTCCGGCAGCGATTTGCTTCGCCTGTCCAAGACTTTCCATCAGCCCGTCAAAAATGTCAGATTTCTTCGCCATAAGTCACCTTTCTCGTTTTTCAAGCTCATCTTCGATTGCTTGGACAGCTCTTGCAAAGGCACGGCGTTGATCCGGCGTCAAATCCTCCTGCTCGCCTTTCCTCACGAAAAAGAGGAAAAACATCTGTCCACATCGCTCGAAGTCTTTGTACAAAACCCGTCCCCCGCCTCTACGGCCCTTCCCGCCCGCGGCAACGCGGGCCTTTCTTAGTCCATGGGTTCCTGGCACGACATCGCCAACTTTTGTATCCGCCAGTAGGAAAAGCTCCAAGGCCCGCAATTCCTCCTCAGACATTCCGCCTGAGGCCCAGGTGCTCAGAAACTTCGGGGTCGAGGCAAATAGTCGAGGCAAATAGTCGATTCAATTGGCGGACGCTTATCATTCCGTTAAATAATAAAAGATAGTACTAATAAAATTTATTACTTTCAAGGCTAGATTCTGCGAGCTCTCGTTTAGCCCAATTCCTATTACCTTGTGCTTGCCACCCTTGCGTCCGCCGATAAATTCCCTGCCTTCTCGCCTTCAGCAATCGCAAATGTAGTCTAGGCTGCTGAGCTTGGTGGTTGCGGACTGCCGTCAAGGATTCTTGAAATCGATTCATGGTACTGATTGTTGGTGATAGCAAACCGTTAGCAAACACCCGACCAAAACCACCCGAAATGACCCTATAGAGACCGAACATATTTTGAGACTTAAATCGCAGTAGTTATTGGAAAAATTTTACAATTACGGTGCGTTAAAAATGCTCAATTATCGGGCCCAATTCCTGATACAGGCGCCGCCCAAAACCAATCGTCGGTGTTAGCCCAAAAGCCGGCAACACTCTTATCGAGCGAAAAAACTCTGTGGCATCGCTGAGGCTGGCGCAAGCGGCCGCGTGGGGTTTTTAATCCGTTCTGACGTAATACCCTGGTAAGAGTGCCTCAACCGAAACGCTTGATCTTAAGAAATCCTCGAAAACGCCGATCAGGAGTCCACGCCTGTTCACTTTCGGCAGAGGAATAAATAAGAGTATATGAATGTTATTGCTTGGGTGTTTTTTATCGTGACGCTAATGACCTTTAGTCAAAAAGCAACAGCACTCGATGCTGACTGCTACGATAAAGGCGAAGACTATTTCATCCCTGCCCAGGACTTGCTGGAGGCAAAGAAAAAAGCTCTCTTATGCTTTTTCGCGGAAATTTCGTTCAAGACCAGCGTTAAAGAGGGAAATCAGGACGTTGAATTCAAGCAAGAAACAAACCTTGAGGCGAAAAGCTCCCTGATCGACTGGCAGGGGCTGCGTAAGGCCGCGACGCCAAATCTATATCGTTGGCCCATAAGCGATGTAAACGCGAACTTGAAAGCTCTTTCCAAGGCCAACGAAAAAAAAGTAATTCCGGTCACGAAAGAAATGCAGGAAGTTTGGCACTCTAATGAGATCCGCAAAGACATCATTGAGTTGATTTCCAACCCATCGGGTGCGAGCGTGTCGATTGATGGTCTCGAATCTGCCTGCCAAACGCCCTGTAAGCTTGAAGTGATTCACGGAGAGCATACGGTGTCGTTGTGGAAGCAGGACTATAGCCGCCTTAGCGGCACAATTCGGGTTGATGGAACTCGTGATTCATTTCCGTTCGAATTAAAAGAAAACATTGGCAGAATTGCCTTTCAAAACTGTCCTGAAGGTACTGGCATCCTGATTGACGGCAATCGGCTTGGCGTGACATCGAACGGACAGATGAAAGTAGCACCAGGAAACTACGTGCTTGAGTTTGAGAACCAGGAATACTTCAAGTCAAATCAGGTTGTGTCCGCTAAAGTAGGGGAGACAGTCACGGTAACGTGCGATCTGAAGGCCAAAATTGGCGGTGTTGAGATCTCAGCGAAAGACTCAAAAGGTCAGCCCGTGAAGGCTTCCGTTACCATTGACGGGGTGCTTATAGGCAAATCACCAGGTGTCTTCGACGTTCGTGCCGGTTCGCGTCGCGTCAGGGTTTTCACAGAGGACGACGTGTGGGAGGACACGGTAAAGGTGGAAAAAAGCGCGGTGACACATGTAGCGGCTGTGCTAACGCCTATTGAGTCAGAGGCGGAGAAACAACGCAGAGATCGCCTCCGCTCACTTTCATTGATCATGAACATCGGTCAGATGAGTGATCAAAGTCTGCTGGAGCGCAAGACCGGGAATTATTTTGAATTTAAGCAATGCGGAAGCGCCGACCCGGATAAGGGTAGTTCCATCAGGCTGCGTCTGACAAAAAATCTCTCGGATAATTTCGGGCTGAGTGTTGGTCTCATCTCCGCCGATTATGAGACTTGTCATTTGAGCTACGACTCGAAAAATTATCAAGAGATCATCGATAAATACAACGTTTCGTTACAGGGGCCAACCGCAGGGATTCATTACTCCCTTTATTCTGATCCTGGTGCAAATGGTGTCTATAGCCGCTGGTTTACGCTGAGTGTTTCGGCGATGAAAGGCCTTAACTTTGAGCTCAAAAACCAGTCCACCGGCACGAAGTGGACGGGGAAAACCTCGCATAAGGTTCTTGGGGAAATAAGCCTTATAGATATGGTAATCGGTCATATACGGGTGAGCATTCTAGACGCCGCGATTGTTTCTGACACAGAATTTCCTGACACAAGTCCTGCTGAGGTTAAAGACATCAAGATGCTTTACATCATCGGATTTGGTGCAGTTTTTTGATTCGGGTATGATATGATTTATAACAATATCGGGCAAGACATTCAAATAAAAGGGAGAGACTCATGATGTTACCAACGAACATTAAAAGCGCTGTATCCTGCATTGGATTAACACTGATGACCGCTTGTGCCACCAAAGGTACAAGCTTTCAGAAGTCTGAAGTGATAGAGCGCATTGGCAATAAAAGCGAGACGCCTGAATGGGCCACTGGTGAAAAAACGACGCTCGTTGAGGGAGGTGATTGCTTATTCATCAGCCAGATTTCCATGTCTGGCAATGCGCGTTCGGAGGCATGCATGAAGGCCGCCGAACTTGACGCCCAGGCGGGTATCCTTAAGCACATCAAGGCGAATATGACGGCGAGCGGTCAACTGAACGAGGCGGACGCGACCAGTGATCCAGGGTATGAAAGCCTCGTCACATTCTTTTCGTCGGGAAAACTCAACGGCGTCAAAACTCTTGAGCGTTACTGGGAAAAACGCGTCGAAAGCAGCGAGAGCGGGGATAGGGTTTTGAAATTGCGATGCGCCGCGAAAGTATCCATTCGCAAAAGTGATCTCGAAAAGCAGCTTCGCGACGCTATTGGCGGGCCAAAAGTCAGTGCGGCGGCTCACGACGCTCTTGAGAAAGCCACACAAAAGGCTATAGAAAGTTTCGCCGAATAGAAAAATGACTTCGATTCACTCTTGAAGTACCATCGCGCTAGGGCCGGGGAAGGTCTTTAGCGATGTTTGATGGCTTTGATTCAATTTTAGTATTATTTTTGTGAGTTATCGGCTGGCTTGTGATCGTCACGGGATTCTACACCGTGGATCAAAACGAGAGGGCCGTTATAGGTAGATCTGCGAAAGCCGGCTAAGGCGAGCATTGTCCTGATTTCAATAAATAAATTCATAATGCCCTCCAGTTTTGGTTGGAGGGCATTATGGCGTGCGAGAGACGAGAGGCAACAAACCGAAAACAGTCTTTTTTCAAAAAATATCGTCCGGCTTTCGCGCTGTCCTGAATGTCCTAGGCTGAGTCCTTGGCCAGCAAATCAGGGTCAACTCGATTGATCATTGTCTGAAGTCCCCAAAAAAAGCGCCTCGTCAAAGATAGCTACGGCTCGCGTCCATCCGGCTGAGGCCCCCCGGATTTTGTGCGGAAAGCAGCTGATGTAAAATCCTGATGGAGGCAGCACTTCTAGATTATGGAGCTTTTCAAGGTGGCAATATCCGATGTCGCGTCCAGCTTTGTGACCTTCCCAGATCAGAGACGCGTCGCCGCTTTCTTGGTATTTTTTGGCGGTATGAACAAACGGCGCATCCCAGCTCCAGGCATCGGTGCCCGTGAGGCGCACGCCGCGCTCCAACAAATACATGGTAGCCTCGTACCCCATGCCGCAGCCGGAAGAAACATAGTCATTTGAGCCGTAGCGAGAGCCTGCCCGAGTGTTGATTACGACGATTTCAAGCGGACTTAGCGTATGGTCAATGCGTTTTAATTCTTGTGCCACATCATCAGCTGTCACGACATAACCATCTGCAAAATGCCGGAAGTCGAGTTTGACCGCAGGCTGAAAACACCATTCTAACGGCACATCGTGGATAGCGATGGCTGGCTTTTTTCCACCGAGTGCATTGTCCATGGTGGAGTGAAAGTGGTAGGGGGCGTCCAAGTGTGTGCCGCTGTGTGTAGATAATTGAATCGACTCGACCGCCCATCCCTCGCCGTCTGGCAAGTCTTGCTCCTTTAGACCAGGGAAAAAAGGCTGGATCTGCTCAAACGTATTTTTGTGATTGAAATATTGAATTCTGGGAGCGAACGCCGGAGGATCAGAAAGGACGTCATTTTCGAGAAAGATTGAAAGATCAACGAAGCGTCGAGACATGTAAATGCTCCTGAAGTTGCTGGTGATAAGAATTTTGACCGCTGCTTTGCGGCTGAATCGAGGAGAAATGGCCTTGATTGGCGAGTGACAGATAAGATTGCACTTGAGTCTCACTAGCCTTGCTGTAATAGGGCCTGAGCGCCGTTCCGAAGACTATCGGTCAAAACGTCAGCTTACGCCACCTTCCTCCTCAAACACAAGTTACAGTTATATCTCGTTGAGATATGGTGAAATGTGACAGCGCTCTTCGTAATTGACCCACCATCGCTTTCTTTGGCCTGTCTCAATCTGCCTTCCCCATCAAGTTTTTTGGAACGAAACTATATTCCTCAATAACGGACATAAGAGCTTTAGTGATTTGTAGATTTGGGGCCGCTACCTGCTCAAACAAGTCATAAGCACAGTAATCCCAGAATGTGCTGACGAAGGCATGATTCTGCCGGCAATTACCGGCCCATTGGCCCGCCGCTGGAGGAAATTCTGGCCGTGGCTACCTCCATGCTGTCATTAAATTATGTGATGTCTAAAATTTCAATCTTGCCAAACTAGACTTGAAAAAAAAGCTAGCGTTAGGCACCCCACCCGCCCCAGATTATAATGGTCGCTTTAAAATTAGAAGCGATCAAAGCAAAACAATTTGGTGTTTTAATCCTCAGGTCCGACTCACCAGAAAAAATTTAGACATCGCCTTGCCTAGGATTGAAAGAAGGGCGAGACTCACAGCCCCCTCTGACGGCGTGTAGTGTGCGCACTCACGCGGCCCAAGGCATTTAACGGAATCGACGAACTTATAAAATTTAAATCGGACCACGTTTTCAGGCTATCGAGCCTCATCATGGAGGATGCTGCTCAAAATGTTGCGAGTTCGGAGTGATAAACAAACGCGTTTTCTCAGCTTTGCTAGATTGACCTACGTGTTTTAATTGAGCCTCTTCTCAAAGGTCGACACAAGGCCATGGTGCAGACGGCGGCTGCAAGTCAGCTAGGGCGCATGATTACGCGTCTTGCAACGCGCTATAATGTCAACGTAATACACTGCGTACATCGCAAGGAATTGATTCCAATCCTCACTGACCTGGGGGCGAAAAATGTTCTCGTCTCATCAGATCCTGATTTTGTAAGCAAACTGCGAGATCTTGCCGCGTCACTACAAGCAACATACGCCATTGATGCGGTCGGCGGACCTCTTACTGGGCAGTTAGCAGAAGCTCTTCCAAATCACAGTACCATTACCGTATACGGAGCACTGGCCGGCGAGGCCGTCTCAGTCGACCCGGGAGCTTTTATTTTTAAAGATCAGCGCGTCGAAGGCTTCTGGCTCGGAAACGCGCTCGCAAAAAAATCATATCTCTCGCAGTTTTTGTTCGTACTGCGCGCCAAAAAAAATTTAACAGGAGATCTAACAAGTATAATTAGTAGAATTATTCCACTGACAGATTTACCCAATCTAGCCGCGTCTGGTTTGGGGCCAGCGAGTGAAGGCAAAATTATTCTTAAACCTTAAAAAACGAAGCGAGCGCCATGGAAGAACCAACGGACATAAGCTGTCCATTTTGTGGAGAAACTTTCACAACCTTCATCGATATTTCCGGCGGTAGCCAGCAATATATTGAAGACTGCCAAGTCTGCTGTCGTCCGATCGAATTAAAAATTTCAATCAGCACAAAAACAGGGCGCGTTCGTGTTGCCACTTCTCGTGACTAACCTACACCTCCCTGCGCGTCATGGGGGCACTGCATAATGCCACCGGAAAGGACCTTATATAAACCGAACTCAATTTCTGACTTAAATAGCCGTAGTTCGTTAAAAACCAAGCAATTACGGCATGTTAAGGCGCTTAATTATTAGGCCTATACCCCCCGGCATGATCACCCAATGTAAAACTTATGTATCATAGGATTGCCTCTGTTGCGCCCCACATACAGAGTCTATAAAATTGCATGCGGGGACGACCCCTCGTTAGGGTATTTGTCTTTAAAATATATAGGAGGGACACATCATGAATTACTACTGGCTCTGCGCGGCGGTTTTCGCGTTTACCTACTGCCTCAACATGACGTACATCTCGATTTTCTATCACCGAGGCTTTACCCACGAGGGCATAAAGATCAATCCGGCGTTTCAACGCTTTATAATTAGCTCGGGCAGCTGGATCACTGGCATTGATCTCAAGGCATGGGCATGCATGCATCGGATGCACCACATGTATTCTGACACTGCCAAAGACCCTCACAGCCCCAAACGCTGGGGACTTTTTGGCACCATGCTGGGCCAACTCCACTCCTATAACGCGACACTCAGAGGCCTGATCAAAGGCAAGCCCGAATACACGTCGATCGTCAAAGATCTCGATTTCGACGTAAGCTTTTTAAATCGCACCAGACTCTGGTATCTTCCCTACGTGCTGCACGTAGCAGTCTGGCTAACCTGTGGTTTTGTGTTTAATGCCTGGCTACTTGGCTACGCCTATTTCGTCGGTATGATGAGCCACCCTGTCCAGGGCTGGCTCGTAAACGCCCTTGGCCACGCCATGGGTTACCGAAACTTTCAGGTGAATGACGATTCGCGCAATAACACCTTGGTAGCCTGGCTGTGTTTTGGCGAGGGCTATCAAAACAACCACCACCGCTTCCCAAAATCGGCCAAATTTTCCGTACGCTGGTTTGAGTTCGACTTCGGCTGGCATGTCGCCCGGCTTCTGGCCGCCTTCGGCCTCGTCGAAATCATCAACGCGGCCAAGACGATCGACCCTTCACAGGCCGACCTAACCGAAGCCCTGCCGAACTAACAGCCCACTTAATCGCGAGCGCCTGAAGCCCTCAAAAATGCGACCTAGCAAGGCGGCGAGAAAAACGCGACGAGACAGTACCTATGGTACGGCGAGAAGCGTTTTTCGATGCCAACGCAGCTATGTCGCGTTTTTCAGGGCTGAAGCTAAAAAAATTGAAGCGCCGAGGTTAGACCCCAGCGCCCCCAAACACACGAAAGGAGATTTATCCGAAAACACTAACGATCAGACAAGAATAGTGCCTGAGTCTTTAGCGAATCGAACCTTTTTGCCACCCTCAATCTTAAAGCCAACGCGAGTTGGTTTTTTCGACTTCGGGTCAATAAGCATAACATTGCTGATGTGGATGCCAACAGTTTTGTCAACAATACCGCCATCCTGGTTGCTCGGGGATGGTTTGGTGTGACGTTTCATCACGTTGACTCCGTCGACTTCCACGCGGTCAGTCTTGCGGTTGACGCGAAGGATTTTGCCGGTTTTACCCTTGTCCTTGCCCGCGATAACTTTAACGTCGTCGCCTTTTTTAAGGCGGATCTTTACTTCACATTTCTGAGCGGCATGCATACTCGTCTCACCCAATCCAAATCTTACGATTAACGAAAAACTGATATTAAAAATCAGAGCCGTGTACTTATCGATTAATGTCCCCCTAAGTCAATAGTTTTTTTGAAAATTTGCCCCCAAAATCTCAGCCAGCTGATTCGTCCTATCCCGGCCCCCAGAAATAGCCTAAACTCCCGAGACGAAAGCCTTATCAGGAACAGGACATGCTCACAAAACCCAACTCACAAGCCTTGTTAAACGCCATCGTGACCATTGGAGTCGCCATTGCCTCACTGTGGCATGCGGATCAAGCCCCTGCCCAACCTGCCGCACAAAGCCAGGGATCCTCGGTACTTAATGAGCTGGAGTCTGAAAACACCCCCATTCAAAAAGCCAATGGGCAGGTCGAGACCGACATAAAACCAAGGGATGTGATCCATTGGACCCTCGCCGGCTATGAATTTGACGCCACCACCCATAAAATGACGGCCACCCTGTCGCTGGCGACCGAAAAGCAATTTACGATCTATCAGGATAAGCTAAAACTTGAGACCGCCTCCGGCTGGACAGTTGTCTCCAAAACCGCCCCCAAGACCACCCTTCAATATGACCCCATCTCCCGCAAAGAAGTGCAGGTCTACACAGGTGGGCCGTTTAATCTTGTGATGGAGCTCACAGGCCCGGCCGAAGAGGCTGCCATCCAGATCACATATGTCGGCTGTACAAAGGTCATTTGCCTATTCCCCCACAAAGAGAAAATATCGCTTCCTTGGACTCCTTCCACCGCAGGCCCACCAGCTAAAGTTGGGTCAGCACCTGCCGTGAGCGCGGCAGCCTCTATTCCATCAGTAACCCAGCCATCAGTAGCCCAGCCATCAGTAGCCCAGCCATCAGTAGCCCAGCCATCAGGAACCGTCGAAGAGCAGTTTGCCAGGAAGGTCAAAGCCGGCCAGATGACACTTGCGACGTTACTTCTGATCGCGTTTGCCGGCGGCCTTCTGACTAACCTGACGCCGTGTGTCGCCCCAATGATTCCTATTACGATCAGACTTCTGGCCCACCAGACTGTTAAACCTCTGACGAGTGCCGCTATGTACGCACTCGGTATCGTCGTCACCTATACGTCCCTTGGAGTGGTCGCAGCCCTCAGCGGAGCGCTGTTCGGCAATCTGATTGCTCATCCGGCAGTCTCCATTACCTTTGGTATTGTCATGTTTGTACTGGGTCTCAATATGCTGGGATTCGGGGATTTAAGCCGTCTCCAGCAAATCGGCGGACGCATCGGCTCAGCTAACGGCGGCGTCTGGAACTCGTTTTTGATGGGAGCGGGCGCTGGATTAGTCGCGTCTCCATGCACGGGTCCCATTCTTGCCGCGCTGTTGACCTACACAGCCGGTCGCCAGAATACCCTGGAGGCCATCGCACTGCTTGGCGTCTACAGTACCGGCTTCGCTCTGCCCTACGTATTCCTCGGAGCAAGTGCCGCCCGCATCAGCAAAATGCGAGTTAGCTTCCACGTGCAGATTCTGACTAAACTCGTCTTCGCATCGGTGATGTTTGCCCTGTCGCTATACTTCATGCGGCTGCCACTCTATGGACTCTTCACATTCCTGAGACCATACTGGGGCTACATAGGCACAATAGGATTAATCTCAGGACTCGCCTTCAGTGCCTTGATTATTCTCAAGCAATCCCTGCATCACCAGAAAGCGGTGTATCTCGCCCCCACTTTGACACTTGGTATCGGAATGTTTTTTGGAATCCAGTCACTCATGCGTGACGGCAAACCAGCAAACGCCATTCAGTGGATTCATAGCGAGAAAGAAGCCGTCGAGGCCGCCACGAAATCAGGAAAGCCTATTATCGCCGATGCATGGGCTGAGTGGTGTGAGGCCTGTAAAAAAATGGACATCACGACATTCGCTGAGGCGGATGTTATCGCGGAGATCAGTGAGCACTGGACGCCGCTGAAGTTTGACCTGACAGAGGTTAACGATGAGAACAACGGGGTTCAGGAACGCTACGAATTGCCGGGGCTTCCGACATTAACTCTGATGCCGCCAACCGGAGATCTTAAGTCCAAAGTCGCCATCACCGGTTACGCCAGCTCGACAGCGCTCCTGGAACAGCTGCGAAAATCACATGGGACTCTTTCCGGTCAACCGGCGAAATAGGCGGAAAAATGATTAAACATGCCGTCTATGTCGCGTTTCCAAGCCAAAGCGACAACATCCGTAAAGCCGTCAGCAAACTAAAGGGCATTCCACTGGAAGACCGCTCTGCGATCGGTCCCGGCTGGGAGATTCATCACCGGCTTCTCGGCGGTCTTAAGCTACGGCTTCATCTTTTGACAAATATCAACGCGGTCACACCACACCTCAGACAAAACCCCGTTGATCTCCTGATTTATGACGAGCGTGGTGATGACGCCATGCCGGCCGAGACGGCGCTTGAGCAGATTCGCAAAGACGTGGCGAGTTTCGCTGAACTATGGGGGCCTGATTTTCTGTTCCCGATGAGTCGCGCGGTCGCTGTTCTTGACGACGCGAAAGCTGACGCGGTCAAAAAAACCCAGGCCGCGCGCGCGTTTCAATTAGGACGCGTACATGTGCAGGATGTCTGTGTCGCGCCGCGCAATACGGCAGTCGTATTACGCTGGCTGCACGGTCTTTTGACCGCGGCTGATGTGAAGACACCACGGGTTGGTGTCGCCATGAGTGGCGGCGGCATGGAAGGGTTTTTATATCAACTTGGGGTCACATATGCCCTGGAACGCTGCATATCAGGCCGAACCATCCGCGACGCGGATGTGTATTCAGGTGTCTCAAGCGGAAGTATCGCCAGCTGCCTATTGGCCGGCAATGTCCCGACCATTGAGGTCATCAAGGCCATGCACGGAAAATCGGACGTAATAGAGCCATTTACGAGCAGCACCGTATTTGATCTTGCCGGCACTGGGATTATCTCAAGGCTTTTGCGGGAGAGTTTCACATGGTCCGGGATTGATCCCACCCGATGGATCAACCAAACACTTAAAGCCATCCCTACGGGATTTTTCAAAGGTGAGGCTCTCCGTAAATATATCCGCCACTGTATCGAAGTATCGGGAACCGAGGATAAATTCTCCAGCATCAAACCAGAGCTCTACGTCGGCAGCACCGACATGGATACGTTTGAGCATGTGGTATTCGGACGGGAACCCTGGGATAACGTGCCGATCAGTGAGGCCATCTACGCGTCCTGCGCGCTGCCGCTTGTTTTCGAGCCTGCCCAGCTGAATGGCCGCTGGTTTATTGACGGGCAAATCACCAAAACCTGTAATTTGGAATTAGTAGTTGAGCGCGACTGCAAATTGATTTTCATCATTGACCCCGTGAAACCTCTCGGGACATTGGTGCCTGGATCAGTGGACAAAAAAGGTGGTTACTACGCCCTGATCCAGACCATCAAAGCCTTGGTGTATACTAGGTTTCACTCGGTACTGTCACATCTGACAGAACGCTACCCCGACACGGATTTCATCGTGTTTCAGCCCGATGAAGAAGTCGCTCAGATGATGGCGGGAAGCCCCATGCGCTACAGAATCCGCACCCAGGTCATTCATATGGCCTACAAACAGACGATCCGGCAGCTGCGAGAGCGCCACAAAGTCTACAGCGCGAAACTCCAAAAATATAAAATGAAACTCGCTTCTCTTGAGGAGATCAAAGACATCGAAAGGGGAGACGGTGCGATTTTCAACAGCCTTGAGTAAGGGCACGTTAATTAGACGCTACAAAAGATTCCTAGCTGATGTGACGCTTGATGATGGCACCCAGGTGACGGCCCACTGCCCCAACACGGGCAGCATGGAAAGTTGCTATGAGGAGGGTTCCACAGTCTGGCTCTCCCCGAGCGACAACCCTGAGCGCAAACTCAAATGGACCTGGGAATTTACAGCGACTGAAGGCGGTCTTATCGGGGTCAATACGTCCCGCCCCAATGAGGTCATGGCGGAAGCCGTGAAAGAAGGGAAAATCCCGGAACTCGCCGGCTATAGCTCTGTCAGGCGGGAAGTAAAATACAGCAATAATAGCCGTATTGACCTGTTTCTTGAGGCTCCAGGCAAAAAAAACTGCTACGTCGAGATCAAAAACACAACGCTGCGCCGTGGCAACAAGGTCTTATTTCCTGACGCGGTTACTGCACGCGGTTTGAAGCATCTGAAGGATCTCTCGGAGATGGTGAAAGAAGGTCATCGCTCGGTGATGGTGTTTTTTGTCAATCGTCCCGAGGGCGAAAGTTTCTCACCCGCGGGCGAGATTGACCCAAAGTACGCGGCAGCACTTAAAGAATCTGTCAAAAACGGCGTAGAAGTTCTGGCCATCCGTGCCGTATCATCGCCGGAAGGCATCACCACCGGAAGTAATATTCCCGTCAAAATTTGAGGACACCATGCCAAAATCAAAAAACTCATCTGATCTCTCGCTCTACCAATACTGGCGCTCGAGCTGCTCCTGGCGCGTCCGCTGGGCGTTAAAACACAAGGGCATCCAGTATGAGGACATAGCGGTCAATCTTCTGCAAAACGAGCAGAACAGCCCCGAGTTTCTGTCAGTCAACCCAGGTGGCTATGTGCCAGCCCTGAAAATCAACGACCAGGTGTATGGAGAATCCCTGGCACTTCTGGAGTGGATTGAGGAAACATATCCGACCAATCCATTACTTCCAAAATCCGCTACCGACCGGCTGCGCGTCAGACAAATCTGCCAGCACATTGCCAGCGGCATTCAGCCCATTCAAAATCTTTCTGTCATGCGCAGGCATAGTTCTGATCCGGCAGAACAGGCGAAGTGGGCTCATCACTGGATCCAAACCGGCCTCCAGAAGCTTGAGGCTCTTGTCACGCCAACAGCCGGCACGTATTGCTACGGCGGCGAAGTGACACTAGCAGATCTCTGTCTTGTGCCGCAGGTTTATAACGCTCTTAGGTTTAACGTCGACATGACGCCGTTTCCTGTTATTTCACGCATCAATCAGCATTGTCTGGACCTGCCAAGTTGTGATGCATCTGCGCCTCACAATCAAAAGGGCGCGCCTTAGATTTAACGGTAATTGCTCAAAAAGTTGTTTTTACAAAATCGGAAATAAATAAGTGATCAGGCCGCTAATTCGTTGCCAATCGCAAAAGCTCGTTTTATCATTTAAAAAGTTATATCGGGACATTATCGATTACAACATTTGAACCGGAGAATTTGCACGATGCGTATTTTCAATTTGCTCACGTCATTAGTCGCTATTGGTTTCGCCGCTCAGGCGGTCGCTGAGGAAGGCGCCGCTCCAGCCGGTAAGAACCCTAACGCGTTCGCAACGGCACCGGAAGGTAAAACCATCCCTGAGGGAATAATGCGCGCCCGGATGATCTACGGAGCCGCCAAAGGTAACGGCTTCCAATACGATAAAAACGGCGCCAAAAAAGACTCCGTCATTGATGTAACCGCCGCCGGTGGAACCATTGTGGCTGAGTACGGGCTTTCAGACAAAATCTCTCTTCAATTTCGCCAGGATTTCGTGACGGGCTTCGAAACTAATGTAAACGGAAAACGCGCTTGGGAATCTGACGCTTACAAGACAGCGGTAGCTAATAAGTCAGCCATTTCATCCACAGCGACTTTTGCGACTCTTGACTCGGTGCTCAACAAATATACGGGTAAAAATATTGACAGCAAAGCAAACCTCACAACAGCATTACTTATCGCGAACGCGAAATGTAACAGTGTAGAGACTTGTGCTGCGTACCAAGCATCTGCTGACGCGACGGCGGTCGCCACAAACAAGTCGATCAACAGCAACGCAGACACCATTGACGGAAGCGTATTATCCAGCGTTAAATCTCAAGCTGAGTACAAAGGCGGCAAAGGCCTAGCCGACACAACAATCGGCGCGCTCATATCAGTTGTGAACGAAGGACCCCTTGAAATATCAGTTGGAGCAGGCCTTCGATACCCAACCGGCAACCGTGACCGCGCGACAAATGAGCACATCACAGGTCGTGGGCTCACTGAATTTGGCGTCCGTACGGACTTCGACTATCTTCCCATCGATACACTCCGCCTCTCTTGGGAAAACCAGGCAGAAGTCATGGCTATGGCAGGAAAATATAACCAAGCTGGCGAGTCGGTTACATTGAAACGCAACGGCGTCCGCAATAAGGGATTTTTCATTGTTAAGCCCTCACTCGCGGCACTTACCCCTTCTCTTTCCTTCATTGGACCAAAACTAGGCATGTCTTATGACTACGACAGCGAAGAAATGATGAAAGTTGGCTCTGGAACAGAAGCTCCAACTGGCGCTCGCTCATCTGAGAAGAAACTCTATGCCGGCCTCGCCGCTAACTTCCTCGAATTCAATATTCCAGCTCAACTCGAGTTTGAATACTACAAGAGCCAAAGCGGCCAAAACATCGCTGCCGCTACAGACTCCTGGGATATTCAGATTAAAGCATTCGCCAAGTTCTAAGATCACTTAAATAAAATCCCCCGGAAGAACGATCTTCCGGGGGATTTTTTTGATCTCAATTCCTACTTAGACTCATATTCCCGCTCTTCCTTCGGTGGTTTCTTTACCAACGCCACCAGATCATCCACAACGCTGTCTATATGGATCTGGCTCTTCCCATCAGGCATGCTGTACCAGCGTTTGTAATAGAAGTAATTGCGCAAAATCAGCTTCACATAAGCCCTTGTTTCCTTATAAGGAATCCGCTCAATAAATGTCAGCCAGTCGTCGGTCGCTAGAGTCCTCTGCCATTTTTGGGTGGCCGCGGGGCCAGCGTTATAGGCGGCAAGAGCGAATACGGGTGACTTGTAGGTCTTCATCAGACGCCAGAGGTGATGTACTCCCAGCGTCAGGTTTATCTCTGGATCACGGAGAGAGTCCGCCCCGTTCATAGCTTCATTGAGTAGAGCGCGTTCCGAAGGGTCAATATACTGACTCGAAATTTTTCCCATCTCAAGTTTCGCGGTTGCCGGCATTAGCTGCATAAGCCCGGTTGCTCCCACAGGTGACATGGCGTCCTTGGAGAAAACCGACTCCTGTCGCATGAGGGCAAACACGAAGTCTGGATCTAGCCCGAGTTTCGCAGCCTTGGTCTTGACGATTTCGGCGTATTTACGCGGGAAGAGAACCCGCTCAAATCCCACAGGCAATCCGCTCCGTACACTGCGGGGAATCGTGTCAAAAATCTTAATCGCCTCAAGCCAGGCGCCGGAGGCATGAAGAAGAAGCGTTCGTACCAATAGAGAATCGTAATCAGTCGGACCTGCGGCTACGATCTCCTCAACCTCACAACGGGCCTTTTCAGGTAGCCCAGCCTTGAGAAAAGCCAATGTCCGGCGCGAGGCGAGGCGATTACTTTCTGGTATTTTTTTGGTGAATGAGTCGAAGTCAAATCCACTCACCCGGGAAGGCTCAATCGCGTAGTTTCGACCGGAACTCTGCTCTAGCAGATAATGCCCCATCGCACCATAGAATGTACTGTAGTATTCCGCCGCGAGTCGTCGCCACATCTCACGAGCCAACTCAGCGCGCCCAAGCTGCAGGTGCGCGCGCCCAAGCCAAAACAGACTGAATGCCATGGCACCCACCGGCCTGCGGTCAATATGAACGAGTGACTGCTGAGCCAGAAACTTCTCCAGCGGTGGAATCATTTCATGCCACTGCTTCTTAATCGCCAAATTAACGATCAAACTATTGAGTGCGAACTCAAAATCCTCTTTATCTGAGAATTGCACAATGTACTCTTCGTAATATTTTGAGGCAGCGTCAAGGTCGCCACTGTCCTCAGCTATTTTTGCAAGAACATATGTCGATTTGGCTACAACATTAGGAAAGGTACCGACTGCTTTGGCCTCCAGGACAACATTCTCATAGATTTTAGTCGCGTCCGAATATTCGCTGGCAACCCATTTAATGTAGCCGAAGCGTATCTGGACCCACAACGCGCCTTCTTTTCCGTATCTTGACTCCATCACAGGAGCGATTCTAGTCCAGAACGCGTGAGCCGCGGAGCGACGTTCGGCCCTGTAACAACGCTCTATCTCGCTGCCTATATCAACAGCGTTCTGCAGGGTGGACTGCGGTATATTTTGCTCAAGACGGGCCTTGAAAATCTTTTCCCCATGCTCACATTTCTTCTTACGAACCTGACGACTGACATCAATGAAAACGTTGTTTTCCTGCCCTTCTACATAGTCATCACCCTGAATCCATGTGAACCGATGAACGAGAGCCGGAAAATCTTTGGCATATGCACGAAGAGGACCCACGATATCCTCTCGTCTTTTCTCAGGCACTGATTGGGCCACAGCCTCAAGGTACCGACGACGGTAGGAAAGTGACTTGTAGAGTTCAGCGGAATTAATGACACCGATAATCTCATTAGAGGACATCTGTGATAACGTCTCCCGCGTCACGGCCTTGATAGCTATGCTTTTTGACGCGCAACTGACTTTTGACTCATCAGCAAAGACTTCTTTGTCGAGCGAATTTTTGGATACTGAAGAACCCACCATTGACTTCCAGGCGAGGTAAAGATCGGCGAGCATCGGGTTACGCTCAAGCAGAGGCTTCTTTAGCTCTGCGTCGATGATTCCCGGAACACCTGTCAACGTCTCCTGAAGGGCCGCGTCTTTCTCCCGCTTGGCGGTGGCTACCGCCTCTATCCCTGCGCCGGTCTCATTTACGGCACCTGCTGGCCTCTTATTTTTGGCCGAATCGATAAGAATCAATGCCCGCGTGACTGGATCTTTGTCAGCGATCCAGATCATAATTTGCGGAGCATTCATTTCGGAAACAGGCATGAGCTCAATATTGGCCTTAATCCAGGCCTCAAGACCCGGATCCATGGACTCGCCGGCTCTTTGCAACGACGGTAACCTCGACGGAAGAGTAATCGCGTACAATGGCTCACTTACAATGAACATCGAGATCATTATTTGGGTCAGAATATTTGAGCGAATGAGCAACAAGTGTCGTAACTCCTGGACAATGAGGTCCCCTCGTTATCGGCAAAGTTCCTCTGTGCCTGAAAAAAAGGGGAGGCATTAGCCTCCCCCTGTCTGTAATTAATGGGATTATCCGCAATATTTTGTGAATGACCAATCCGCGAAAATCAGGGTCTATCTTGAATCCACTTTCGTCCCGATGGCTTTATTTGCTCTGAGGCTTAAAAGCCTTAGATGACTAGACTCACTTTCATCGACCAACTGACGGAGGCTGCTCTCCAGTCCGATTGCAGTGCTGGTGTCGCGAAGCAAGATCTGAGCTGATGCTTTCCAGTCGCCGATAGACATAGCCGCGTCGAGGCAGACGGAAATTTTCTGAATACGGGCCTCAAGCTCATGGATAACATCAAGATCGAGTTTATCCGCGATACCCATGTCATTGATGCGATCCATCAGCTCGCAAATAAGCCCGATATCGTCACGGACGCCAGCGAGTTCCGGTTGAATGTCATTCTGCCTGGCCTGCCACAGATGAACGGCAAGTGCCTTAATACCTCTTAAAATCGAGCCTCCGAGAGAATGCATCGCATCCAAACTCTGCAGCGCCAGATCCTCCGGACTCTCGATCCTGATTTCCAGGCGGCTTGTCGGGTGCAGGTTGATCGCCGAACCAACCTTCGACGATGACCAGATATCCAAAATGTCATTGTCATCCAAAGTAGCGGACGTCACCGTCTCTCCGACCGGAACCAAAATCTCGTCGATCCATGCGCACGCCTCAGCCAGAGTCCGGACTGGCACGGGGACAGGAACGGTCTTTTGATTAATGATCAGTCTTTTTAGCATAAGTTAACCTCAAGTGAAACAACGGGTGCCGCAGAACTCCCCACGCGCACCCGCCGAACCATGAATCGTCAAGACGATCAGCGCGCGTTTGAACTTGTTTGCGCTTCTGTCCGACCGCGAATCTGCGAAAGCAACTGATGAGCGCGTGCGTCGTTAGGGTCGATTGATAGCATTTGTGTCAGCAACATTTCCGCGGCGGTGGCATTACCTGTCTTAAACTCAATACCAGCGAGTGAGTACACCATGTTCTGATCCTGAGGCTTTTGTGCGACGTAACGGCAGAGGGCGTTACGGGCATCCTCGTATAGATCGCGGTCATAGGCCAGCTTCACAAGCGAGAACACGGCGGGAGAGTTAACGGGATTCAGTCGACAAGCGTTGGAAATCCACTTATTCGCCTCATTGAGCTCACTAAGCCCCTGGAAGGCCAACCCAAGTCCGAAGCTCGCCATCTCATCATTCGGAGCGAGGCTGACAGCTTTCTGAAAGTGAATCACAGCCCCATCAAAGCTGTTGCGCGTGAGTGCGACAGTACCGAGGCCGATGTGAGACTTCGCCGAGAATGGATCCATCTCGATAGCTCTGTTGTACGAGTTTTTAGCGCTGCTGGAGTCGCCCAAGCGGTTGAAACAGTCACCAACAAGGCGTAGGAGATTGGCTTGATGATATAGAGGAACAGACCCGGTGGTGAACAGCATCTCAATGCGATCAACCGCATCAAGGTAATCACCGGTGTTGATGCAAGACTCAACCTCGACCACAGCGCGATCGATCGCGTTATGATCACGGCGAATATCGCGCTTGATGACTTCCACGAGGGCGGCGTTCATACGTCGCGCGACACGATCAGCATTAAATCTCTGCTCAAAAGTCGCCGCATTTTTATTCGCGATATTGTTGACCAAGGACTTGGCTTCCACGGCTTTCTCGATCGCGGACGCAAGGCTCTCAATTGAGCCGGGACAGAAGTCAACGCGGTGTTTACCGATATACTCCTCGACCACGGGACTTCTTGAGGCAATCACGGGTACTTTATTCACCATCGCTGTAACCAATCGGTACGGGTCACCCTCAATGCGGTCATGATGGGGGGTTGTGCTAAAGAACATCGCGTCGCAAGCCATGTGCATTGTATCAAACGCGTCACGTCCTGGAGCGACAAAAATAAGACGGCCCTTAATACCAAGTTTAGACGCGCGCTCATTGAGTTCCTCAGAGGCCGAGCCGACACCGCAAAGCGCGATACGAAGACGACGCTTGATTGACGCGTTGCTGTTCATAGCCGCTTTGGCGGCATGAAGAAGAAGCAGAAGATCCTCTTCCCACTCAATTTGTCCCATGTGACCAATCAGGTAGTCACCATCCTTGAGACCAAGAACCTGCATGGCCTTGGCGCGGCCCTTCTGACTGCGTTTTACACGGGCGGTTGCGAATGGCTCGAAGAAAATAATTCGAGATGCCTCTACGCCCTCAAGGCGGAGGACCTCGCTGGCGGCATTGCTCTGCACGATGAAACAATCGGCAGCGTTCGCGAGTTCCTGACGGATAATACGGAACTGATCAAGATCCTCACCTGGAAACGGTGTCAAGTTATCAACCCAGACCGCCAAACGAAAGTGATTGCACCACTTCGCCTTGATCGCCTGATAAGCGTAAAGCCCAAGGCGCTCTTTCACGATAACAATGTCGAATCCGGCAAGAGCCTTCTCCAAACCAGGAAGATAGGTTGGATTCTCGTCGTGATCGGGAAGCGCGATACAACGAAGCTCATTGTAGTTGGATGAGCGGGAGATGTAATCCACGACACTTTCGCTGCTGATCACGAACACATCGTATGAGTCCTTTAGGAGTTGAAACTGATCAATCTCCTCGATTGTCGGCAAATTACCGTAAACAAGTGCCAGCTTAGGTTTCTTGATTCCGTTGGTTGCCATGCGTCATTCTCCTAAAAATTAGTTTTTCCCATAAATACCAATTCTGCGCCCAGACCCACTATACCGGCTTCTCAAGTCTCGATTCCGTTGTCTGTCCAGACCGAAACCTTCCGAGAGTCGCTTTAACCTTGGATAACCGGATTAATTCGGCTTCCATCTTCCCACGCGCTACTGACATTTCTGCCATCAGCTCAGCGTCAATAACTGAAATCTGTTTCCAGATCACCTTAAGCTGAGCGTCCTGCTCTGCTGTATAACCATCTCGCAACGCTAGGTGATCCGCCGCCCTGAAGTTATGAAACGCGGCTTTACGCATATTCAAAACGACGTCCGCGTCATCCCAATTCTCGCACCGGATATACTCCAACGCGCTAACACCCCGTTCGTAATAAACGGTTAACGCGGTACAAGCTCGTTCAGGCCATGTAGCCATACATCAGTTTCCCGTGTCACTTTCAGATGTTCTCTTGATTTAATTCTACGGCAGATACCGAGCAAATGTCAAAAGTCCCCGCCGAATCAACTCAGATTGGATTTACGTTCGGAGCGCCGGGCGTACCCGTGATTTGGAGACTCAGTGAGCCGTTCTTGCCCATTCCATTGCTGAGTCCGTCAACCAGCATCCCGTATTGATCGCCTAGCATGCCCTGCAGCTTCAGGAACGCCTTCAAACTCAGGCTGCTACCGGAGAACTGGGGTCTAAGCACCACTTTACCGTCCACGCCCATATCAAGGTCAGCAGTGGTCAACCTAGTGCTGGGATCAATGTTCAAAGTACCATTTCCCACATTCGCTGATACCTGAGCCGTTTTAAAGGACTGATCGGGAAAATTCAACGATGGATCGGACAGAACAAGGACCGCGTCTGTAAGAGTGAGCTTTACGTCGCCCGACGACTGCGACGGCACCTTACCATTGAGAGTCAGATCAACGTTCCCGCTCAGCTTGCCACGAAGACCAAGCTTCGCGAGCAGCGGACCGGCCATCGGGCCACCAACTCCATTATCCACAGCAGTATGTATGCCAAAGTCAGCCAAAGAATCCACTGTGAAGGACTTTGCGGAAAGGGCCACGTGAGATGGCAGGCCAGCATTCCCGCTGATGAGATCGATAATCCCAAAACCAAGGGAAAGATCAAGATTGCCACCTTTGGGATCCTCAACCCTGATGCCAACACCCAGGCGTGCCAGTAACAACTGAAAAATACTCAAACGGGCAGTAACAGAGCGTACTTTGAAGCGGGCGGACTGACCTTTATAAACTTCCACACCATCTGCCGAAAACCCAAATGGGAAAGCCGGCCCGAATGACTCCATCCGGACTGTGATTCCTGTAGCAAGCTGAATCTGGGTGGCAATAGCTTCTTTCAATACGCCGTATGGAAAAGACAGGTAAAGAAAAAAGAGGAAGCTGACGACAAACACGCCAACCATCAACACGACTGTTTTGTGATTTCTCATTGATCGCACTCCCATTAACCAGCGGCAGAAAGACCGCGCGCTTTTATTTGAGCGTCAAAAAACAGCTTTGTCCCGTAACGGGCCCTGATCTGAATATCCTGGATCCTGATAAAGCCCCCGCCCTTCTCAACCTCAAGCACGAAGTTAAGAAGTCTTGGAATCGAGATGTTGTTTAATCTCATCTCGACGCGTATTTCCTGAAACTTCTCACCTAAAGCATTTTCCGCGGGCAGAGGTGCTTTGGACTCGTTAAGCCCCTCGATCTGAACTCCCTGCTCATTGGCGATCTTCTCGAAAAATGGCTTAACACGAAGCGCGCCCGCTGAGCCCTGCAGAGTATCCACCAGCCCCTGAAAACGGCTGTTTTCGAGCTGATATTGCTCTCGGAGCTCTCGGATCTCGTAGAGAGCGTCAAAACGTTTATTCAACTCACGATTCAACGAGGCGATTTGGGCGAAATAGAGAGCCAAAAAACCAAATACAACAAAAACAAGCCCCGCCATCCCTCCCGCGATAACCGCGTTGCGCTGAGGCGGCTCAAGCTTATAAAAAGTGTCCACCAGGAGATCTAGGTGCTCGTTATTCCCGCCAAGGATCCTCTTACGGATCTCAAGTGTGAAGCTCGACCACTGATTGCCTAATTTGTCCCGAAAATCCTCTATAGCGCTCATAAAGCTACCTCATCCCTTATGTCCCAAACCGGCTGGTTTGTACGTCATATTAAGCGAGAACTCGATTATTTTATTGTCAGAACCCGGCTTACCGCCAGACTGCTTCTCCTCCAAATCTGAGAGCGTTGGAGATTTCTTCAGAGCCTCTTTGATTGCTTCAACCGATGAATAACCATCAGTCTCGGCCTTGAGAACGAGCTTGCCGCCAGCCTGCCCTGGTAGTCCAGAAAATATGAACTGCGTGACGTCGATTTTAACTGTTTTTGGTATTGCCAGACTAACATCCTGAAGCGCTAAAAGGCCAGAACTCGTGCCTGATGCCGCCATAAACCCATCAACGGCATCCTTGCGCGCGGCGATCTCTTTCTGAATCGCTGCTCTCGCGTCGGTGCGGAATTTCTGGAAATCCAGGTTTCCCTGGCTCTTACGCTTGGAGATACCAACGTTTGAGTATTCTTTTTGATACTCCTTCTCGAGCTCAACCATCTGCCTGTTGTAAAGAAAGCTACGAAACCCATATGAGACAATCAGAAGAAAAATCGCCACCCCGAGTACCTGTGCCACGATTTTGCCGACGCGCATAATCTGCGCGTAGTTTTGAACATATGCAAACTCGCCTTTTCTGAGATTAATTTGCGAATGCTTTTTGGCGCTGACGACAGATCGCATACCAATTGCGACACTTTGCGGCATAACTAGCGCCTTTTCCGAGAGGGACTCGTCAATTTTAAGATCCGTCGCGTCGAGGCGGTTCAGAAACACAGGAACACCGAGCTGCTCACCCAAATAGGTGTCCATGTTTTTGATCCGCGCCGATCCACCGGATAGAAAAATCTTTGAGATCTTTGTTCGATCCCAGGTCTTGAACGCGTATAGAGTGCGCCCGAGGTCTTTGACAATCGCGTTACAGGCGAGCGTCATTCTCTCGGCTACGAGTTTGTCATTCGCGCTAAGACCAATGCCGGGGTCCGCCTCACAAACCAGCCGGCTGACGCGGTGCTTCACATTCTGTGCCTCAGCCAGTGTTGACTCGAGATCCCGCGACAAAAACTCTGTAAGGTACGCACCGCCGATATTTATCGAACGGAACATTTTCAGGACTCCGCCTTGAACAATACACACTGATGTCTTTTCATGCCCGATATCAACCATCGCGACACACTCGTCGGGATCGGCCTGAAGATATGGCGCAAGGTTGTAAAAAGATAAGCTATCCACATCAATCAGCTTCGGATCAATATTGACGCGCTGAAGATGCTCAAGAAAGCTTTTTAGAAAGGTTTTCCGCGTCATCACCACCATCACCCTCGTCTGCCCATCCGGAGCAGTACCGAGTATCTGATGATCAACAACCATATCGTCCATATTGAATGGAACGGCATCCTCAACTTCAGCAAGCACAGCCATGTTTATTTTTCGCGGGTCAGAGAATCCGACTGAAACTATCCTGCTGGAAATATACTGGCCAGGCATCGCCGTCAAAATACGATCGGCCTGCAAATTATTATCCCTAAACAACTGCTCAAGGCATTGGGCGAGAACAACGTTCTTCTCAACGTCGTCCTTGTATGACATCTCCAACTCGTAAAAATTCTTAATCTGATAGGTTTTAAAGGAGTTGATAATCTCAACCGCTTTAATGGAATAACTACCAATATCAAGACCAATGACTTTTTGCATAACTCGCTGCCCTCAGCTGTAACCATCAGACAAAACCATTAATTCAATTAACGGCTTGGATATCATCTCATTTTCTGAATTAAAACGAAAACTTGTGGTACTGATTCGGACCTCGCTTAAATCAATACATCCGAAAAAATGGAATTGACCAGGGGGCGCCGCCATTGCTTAAAGTCATTTGTTGCCCCGTTGATCGCTGGATGACATATTCCACAATTCTGGTCTGATCTCCAACAATTCCCTTTGCTTTCACCTTAAAAGTCTTCGACTCTGTTGTAAGCCAAGTCGACCTGTCCTGTGACCCACCCTTATCCGTACCCTCGCTGCGGTATCCGGTCAAATCCGTGATCGCGGACTGAAGCTCTGCATCACTTCCGGCAAGATGCCCGCTTTTCTCCATGACCTCCCGGTATTTCTTCACGAACTTCTCGTTGGCCTCCGGCGTGCCAAGCTCACGGCCAAACATGCACTTAAGGGCCTCCTTTGGCATCGTATTGATGTTGATCTTAAATCCATTCTTGGTCGTGACATCAGGGAAAGGCCAAACCGTCAGATAGGGCCCGTAATAGGAATTCAGTTCGCGGTTCCATCCATCAACCAGCAACAGCTCATTGACGGAGTCCATGGGCGAGTTTTTAGCCTTATAAGGCGGTACCCGCTTTTGGTAAGGCTCGTTTTCCTCGCTATTACCACTACCGGGCTCAACAGTAGTATTCTTATCGATCCAGTCCTTGATCCGCCGGACCAGCTCGGATGGTTTGGTATTAGTTTGCTTGTTATAGTCCTGCTCGACAGCCGTGCAGCTCATCAACGCCTCAACTTGCATCATGACAATGGCGCAGTCAGCTTGGGAGGTATAACAGCTGCTTAGATTTATTTTCCCCGTCTCATCCTCCACCTCAACTCCAAGCTCGCCACCAAGACTCTTAAAGAGATCAAGAGTCGCGGAGTCAAATAACCCGCTCATCCCGAACACGGCGGCAAATTTCCCGGCTTCTGTAAGGTCCAGAGGAGAATCGTAGGGGAATACGGCTCCGAGTTTATCCCAGATCGTACCGATACCATCTTTCAAAGCCTTTGTTGCCGGGTCAGCACCGAGTTGCAGCTGAAGCCCGTAATCAAATAAATTGAGCCATAACGCCCAATTCGCCCCGCTCTTAGCGACATATTCAGCGCGAACGTTATCCCTTTGCGCCGAAGCGCGGGTCAGGTCAACCGTAGATGAGACGATGAACTCCGCCGCGAACATCATCATGACGGAAATAATCATGACTGCCACCATCAATGCTATTCCGCGCTCTGAGCGTGAACGGTCAGGCTTCTCGGGAGAATCATCTCTCCGGTCGCCGACCGGGAAGAAAAACAGTGTCTCTGGTATGTTGAAAGGTTTTTTCATCAGTACCACTTCACCGTATTAGATGGTTGTTTAAGTTCTTTCATGCCCCGAGCTTGTTGAATCAGCACCACTGTTTTAACTCCGACGACGTTATCCAAGCCACTTGAGTCTGAGGCGTTCTCGCGGGGTATCTCGTCATCCTCATTCCACGTTTCAATCTCAACTCGAACCATAGTCGGCATCCGGTCACGCCAATCACCGCGACCGCTATCCCAGCGATCAGTTGACCAATCATCGCCTCGCCATGGAAGTAACTTGAAAGTCTTGATATTCCGCACGAGAATTTTCATCGGTGGATCATCTTTTAGGTCGTCTCGCGTGACGGTCGTCACTCCCCTGAAAAGGTGCTTGCGGCCTGGACTATCCTGAGCATCGCGAACCTCATAGACCACATAGGCCGTATCACCATCCGGCGACCCGGGGGATCCGACCACATTACCAGTAATAGTCATGAACAGTTTATCGGTGTCGCCGGACTTATCGATTTTGAAGATAGTCTTAAAAGTACGGTCCGCGCCCCCCCGGGGCGTATCGTTAAGCCCCACGATAAACGCGTGCTCAATATCCCAGGCTACCCGGGCTATCGCCAAAGTCAGCCTATGAGTAATCCGTGCCTCGCGCGCCAACGCCATTTTAAGGTCCACTGATGATCGCATCATAGCGGCGACAGCAATCACGAGCCCCAAAAGGATACTCATGGTAATCATCACTTCAAGCAGGGAAAATCCCCGCTCAGGCAATCTTTCTTTTGTCACTTCACGTTCCAAAAACACCCCGTTACCTAAGAAAAATCCCTAATCTCCCAGCTAATTACTGTGCTGGGTTGTCCCCAGCCGTCGTTCCACCAGGCGTTGTTCCACCAGCCGTCCTTCCACCAGGAATGCCACCACCGCCATTTGTTGGAATGCCGCCTGGCGCTGCCGGAGGTTGCGGCGCCTTCGCGATCAGAGGTCCAAGAGTTGATTCCATTTTTTTGGTGTCAGCTATGATCATCCCTAAATCGACCGAGGATCTGCGGGCTCCCTCAGCCCATGACACCGATACTTTCGCCACCCAGATAGGATCCTCGCCAACGGCCATCTGAATGACTCCTTTGATCTGCTCCAGCATGGCACCCATGCCGTCGTCCTTATCTTCGCCATCACTTTTGCTATCTTTCTTATCGCCCCCCACAAGGCCACCACTCATGAGTTTAAACATGAGATCCAGAGCGTGCGGAATCGGCTCAATAGACATTGCATACAGAAAATCAGGAGCGCCCTCAAAGGCGTGCTCCTTCTCGTTTGTTGTCAAATCCTTCAGCGGCGTACGCCATGACGCCTGATACTCGACCTGTGACATCAGCCTTTTGGCAAGGTATGTGGCTTGAAGCGCTTTTCTGCTGTATTCGGAGAAGTTAATGGCATTGCCGTTGACGCCGCTAACCTCAATCATCAAAAACGCGATTAAAGAGATCGCGACCATGGTCTCTATGAGAGAGAAGCTTCTCTCACCGCGTTTACCAGGAACGAACGTCCCGGTAGTTTTATGATTGTCCGGACTCTTGCTTAAGGTCATGAACATCGATCTCCGCGGTGCCTGTCAATACGTCGGCGTTACCCAAAAAAGGACGGGTGACAATAGTGTACGGCTTTTTATCGTCGTCAACTACCATCCGGTCTTTTTTGAAGGCGATTGTTATAAATGCCTTCTCAACATATCCGGACGGGAAAAAATAAATAAATGCCCGACCGGTCTCGCCCAAGTCTGCCAGAACTTGCTTCTGCTCGTGATGCTCAGCCTGCATCTCGGAAATCATCAAAAAAGGACCAAGCGTCCTGCCAGTCCACTCGAGTTCCTCCACGCGAGTCCACTTGGGACCACGGGCTGCCGCCCGATGCTTTAGTATCGGGGAGTCATTACTTCCCGGAATATCCTTGCCATCCTCGTCTTTAACAGGCTCGCCGGCGAGTGACTCCATCTCCTTAGTCTGCGCGTCAAACTCCTCATTTTTCGCTTTGTCTTCCTCAGACGTAGGGTCTTTGCCGCCCTTCGCCTCACCGAAAAATGATACGTCACGATCCGACTGCTCGAGCCAGTACTCACCAGTCGCGAGCACAAATGACAATCTGTATGTCTTGTTGTTCAGGACAGCCAAATCAAAGGCACCACGAATATCGTCGGCGACCCTTTGCACTTTGGTAGCCGCCTCGGTACCGCTCCGGAGCGAAAACTGAGGCACAGCGATGGAATACAAAAACGCGATAAGCGCGATCACCACAGCGATCTCGATCATCGTCATTCCGGCTTCCCGTCCTGACTCTGACCCTGCCACCCGGGATGATTGCGCGTCTCGCATCTATTCAACCAACTAATTGAGCTGAGTTATCTGGCTTACTGCTTTGGTTCCTTGCTAGCGGCCGGAAACGTAATGTCATCTGCCGTACCAATCGTCTGATCAGCACCGCCAGAGATCATCCTTACGGTGCGGCCATCAGACTCATACTGAAATTCGACGCCCCATGGGTCATTGATCTTATTATCCTCAGTGTAAGGTCCACGCCAGTTTTTCACGTCACCACCGGGATTACCCATCAACGCCTTGAGGCCCTGCTCAGTGGTCGGATATTTGTTGTTATCCAGCTTGTAGCGTTGAAGATCTTGAATCAGCATGTTCATACCGATACTGGCCTGATCGGCCTTGGCGTTATCACTTGCCTGCATTACGTTACGGATGATGTATGTCATCAAGATACCGATCAGCGAGATGACGATCATGATCTCGATCATGGACATACCAACATCGGCAACCGCACCAAATGGCCTGCCGAAAATTTTGCTGCCGCGCGCCATTATTCTCTTGAAGTGCATGTAAACTCCTATCATAGATAATCTCACTGATTCCATTACTTGGGATATTAACGCATTTGATTCATAATAGAAAGCATCGGCACCATAAGAGCCCCTAATATCCCAGCCCCCCCAACTGTCATAAAAATAACCATCATCGGTTCAATCAGCCCAATTAATGCCTCAACCTTCCGTTCCACTTCAGCATCATAGGCTACCGACACATGACCAAGCATCTCCTCAAGCTGTCCGGTCTTTTCTCCCGTCATAATCATGTACGTGACAAGAGGCGGAAAGAGCTGCGATTTCTCAATACTCTGACCAAGACTCTGCCCTTCTTGTACCGCGACTCTGGCATTCTCAAGAGCCTCGGCGATCTGGGTGTTAGCGATAATATTTCTGGTAATTTCCAGAGCTCCAAGAATCGGAACACCCGACGACAGCAGCGTACTCAGCGTTTTTGTAAAGCGTGAGACGTTTATCCGCATGACGATCGCCCCAAAAATCGGAAGCTTAAGCGACGTCTCATCAAACTTTCGGCGACCCTCGGGACTGGAATACCATCTCCTGGCTAAGAACACAGCGAGTACCGCGGCCGCGATGATAAGGTACCATTGCGATTGAATAAACTCGGAAAGCCCTATTAACGCCTTGGTGTACCAAGGAAGCTGAACTTTCATGCTTTTAAATACGACCTGCATCTTTGGAACCACGCTGATAAACATTACCGCCGTGATGACGCCCATCGCACAAATCATGACCGCAGGGTACATCAGGGCTCCCATCACCTGACCGCGAATTTTGACCTGGTATTCAATAAAATCCGCAACCCTCGTCAAAACAAGCCCCAAAGTTCCCGATGCCTCACCGGCCTTAACCATGTTGACGTAAAGCCGGTCAAATATCGCCGGGAAGTTACCGAGGGCCTCGTGTAATGATTTACCCTCGGAAATCTGCTCTTTAACGTTATTCATGGCGTTGCGAAGGGCCTCGCTTTCCACCTGACTCGTCAAGGCTTTGAGCGTCTCGTCCAATGGTAAATGGGCCGACTGCAGTGTCGCGAACTGCCGAGTCATAATCGATATATCAGTGGTTTTAACACCCCCACCAAACATCGGCTTTTTATTCCTCAATTTATCGAGAGCGACTTCCTCAGACATCTCCGCGACAAGAATTTTATCTTTTGCCTTGAGCTTCGCGCGTGCTGCCTTCTGCGACTCAGCCTCGACCGTGCCCTTGCGCGCCGCGCCAGATTTCGCGTCATATCCTTTATAACGATAAACAGGCATTTAACGCGATCCTCCAGATAGCCAATCAAACATCCAAAGCGGTAAAATCATCAGCCTGCGTATTCTGCAACGCCTCCTCAAGAGACGTCAGTCCGGCCAGCACTTTCTTGAACGCGGCTCCGCGCAGCGTTACCAAACCTTTTTCGATCGCGACTTTCTTGATGATCTTACCGTCCTGGGTGCGGCTAATCACGTCGCGGATATCATCATCAAAAACCAGTAGTTCATAGATACCCATCCGCTCCTTGTACCCAGCTCCCTGGCAGCGATCACAGCCGCCGCCACTTTTGTAGATCTTACGCTCCGCTAATTGCTCACGCGAGACTTCCATAGTGGAAAGGTCCCGGTCAGAGGGAACGTACGCCTCCCTGCAATGGACACAAAGCTTACGCAAAAGACGGGTTGCCATCACGCCGAGAACAGCGGACGTAATCTGAAACGGCTGAATGTGGAAGTCCATAAGACGAGTTACGGTGGACGCGGTGTCGTTGGTGTGGACCGTGCTGAGAACCAAGTGACCGGTCATGGAAGACTGGATCGCGATCTGGGCGGTCGTCGCGTCCCGAATCTCCCCGATCATGATCACATCGGGATCCTGACGCAAGATGGAGCGAAGGCCCTCGGCGAATCCCATGCCAACTTTATCGTTGACTTGAATCTGTCCAACACCGTTCAACTGGTACTCAACTGGATCCTCGATAGTGAGAATATTGATATCACTTGTGTTGATGTGCATCAGTCCGGAATATAGAAGTGATGTCTTACCGCTACCTGTAGGACCGGTCACGAGAATAATGCCGTGCGACTGCTCAATCAGCGCTGTCCATTGCTGGTAGATCTCCGGATCAAGACCCATCTGGTCGAGTCGCTTGGTGCCGGATGACTTATCGAGAAGACGCATAACGATCCGCTCACCGTGGGCGGTCGGCAGGACGGACAAGCGGACGTCGATCTCTTTGCCGGCGACCTTGATACTGATACGACCGTCCTGGGGAACGCGTTTCTCGGCGATATTCAATTTACCCATGATCTTAATTCGGGACGCGAGACTGTTTCCGTGCCGGCGGGGCACTTCCATTTTATCCTGAAGCACGCCGTCAATCCGAAAGCGAACCATAATCTCAGACTCATAGGGCTCAATGTGAATATCAGACGCCTTTTCCTTCACCGCGCGCGCGAGCAGTCCGTGCACGAGTTTGATAATAGGCTTCTCGTCATCGGAACTCTCAAGTAAGTCGCGGGCCTGGTCAAGATCCTCATCAGCGTTCAGATCCGGAACATTCAATTCATCGATAACCTTCTGGCTCGAGTCATTGGAACGCTCATAGACCCGGTTGATCGCGTTATCGATCTGGCTGGCACTGGTGACAACCATGCTGATATTTGCGGAAATAATAAGCCGAAGATCGTCCAACGGAAAAATATTAAGCGGGTCAGCTACAGCTACCGTCACGCTGAAATCATCCCTAGCTACAGGAAGAATCTTATTATCACGACAGAACTGAATCGGGATAGAGTCCACCAGACCCGGGTCAATATCATTGACGGGAAGTCGGTTATAATAAGGAAGATCAAGCTGATGCGCCAACGCCCTTAGAATATCCTCTTCGGTCGCCAAATTTTTCTCAATCAGGATTTCGCCGAGCTTACTGCCCTCCTGACCCCGCTGAATTTTCAGCGCCTCATCAAGCTGCTCTTTCGTAAGACTTGTAGACTCAGTGAGAATCTCCCCGAGTGTCTTCTTCGCCATCTTTCGAAATGGAACCGTAGGCAGACTACTCCACTTTGGGGAGTCCTGCTCTATCGGCTCTATTTCTTTATTCAGTTCATCAGCCATCTGTTAGTTACTCCACGGGGGGTGGTGGCGGTGGTGGTTCATCGATTACCGGGGGTGCCTCAGAGGGTGACGCTTCACCACCGCTATTAGGAGGTGGTAGCGTCTGGGGCATAGGAGCTGACATTGGTGCCGATGAGTCCAATCCACCACCGCCAAGTGTAGCGTTCATGGGGACAACAGTGCGGGACTCCATCTCGGCTTTCTTTTTGCTGCTCATGGGGTCGGTGGCAGCGTCATCGTTCAGGTAGCTATTACGAACCTCTTCGCGACGTTTCTTCTCATCCTCATCCTTGGCATCGGGATGATATTCCCCGTCCTCGGCCTTAGGAAGCATCGCGTAAAAACGGTCATCCTTAAATTCTTTACCATAAACATACTCTAAATACTCATCACGCTCCTTAATCTTCGACTGATAAATGGCCGCAAGGTCATCAGCGCCGTGGACCACATGGGGGGTCAGGAAGACCATCATGTTCTGTGTCGCATGCTGAATAACGCTATTGCGGAATAACCACCCAAGGAGCGGTATATCACCTAAAAGAGGTATTTTCTGGAAACTCTCAAGTTCCCCCGTTTTGACCAGACCGCTGATAACGACTGTCTGACCGGTTTTTACTGTCAGCACCTGGCCGGTTTTACGCTTCCTGACCTTGGGGAGCTGAGTGGCTTTATCAAGCTCCACCGAGCTGGCCTCGATATCGACCTTCATGGTGACATAGTTCGAGTTTGAAATCGTTGGCTTAAGCGTAAGGTTCAGATCCACGTCTTCTTTTTCCACTTTCGACACAGCCGCCCCGGTCGTGGCATTTATCTCAGCGGACCGGAAGAAAACTTTCTCCCCGACCGTGATTTTCGCCTCCTCGTTATCAGCCGTCATAATATGAGGACTTGAGAGCACCCGTGTATTCGCGTCATTCTTGATCATTTTAATCAACGCCCCGGGAGAGAACTCTCCCAAGCCAGGCACGTTGACCTTTTTCGCTGACAATAAACCGATTGTCATATCCTCAGCAAACGCGCCAGCTGACTTCTCTATGCTCGCCGTGTTGGTCGTCCCGGCCGGCGCTACCTGACTCGCGATAAGCGGAGCGAATCCCGCGCCCTGCCACGTCGTGATAACTGGATTTTGGCCCGCCTTCGCGCCGCCGAAAATACTCGTCCCGAAGCTGAACCCATTGTCAGATGAGAGATCCAGGATATCGGCCTCAACAAAAACCTGACTGCGACGGACGTCGAGTTTACGCAGGATGTTATTGACAGACTGATATGCGGACCGACTTCCGGTAATCAGCAGGGAGTTTGAAGACTCATCGGCCGTGATTTTCACGTTGTCATCCAGCTCGGCGGCAACAATGGTCTGGCCACCCGCCCCTGGCATACCACCAGGAATACCCGATGGGGGGCCGAACGACGGGGTCTTCTTTTTCCCACCCTGCGCAAGTGCCTGCAGCGTCGCTGCTACTTTCTTCGCGTCAGCGTAATCAAGCGGCCGAACGTGGATCGTCGCCTGACGGTTTGGATCATCAAGCTCAATATCAAATTTTTTGATCAGCCCCTGAACATCCGAGATCGTGCGGGGAGGACCAAAGACAATCACGGAGTTAGTGCGATCATCGACCATCAACTTAAATGTACCGTAACTTCCTCCGCCCGCGCTGTTAGCTTTCAGAATCTCGCTGACACGGTCATTAACTGTCTTGGCGTCAGCGTAACGAATCGGTACAAACTGAACTTGCGGCTGCTGACCCTGAACGTCAATCAATTCAAGAATATCAAGAATGCGCCGCACTTTGTAACCGCTGTCACTAATGATCAAAGTATTTGTTTTATCGTAGGCGACGACGCTGTTCGCGGTTACGATTTTCGCGAGCGTCGACTGAATGCTTTTGGCGTCGACATATTTCAACGGAATAATCTGCGTGATAATCTCGTCTGTCAGGGGTGTCCACTTGGATCCCATGAAAGTCCGCAGATTCCCACGAACAGCCGTGCTGATAGGGACGATTTTCAGAATCTTCCCTGTCTCAACAGTTGTCAGCCTCAATACGTTCAGGGCAGACAAGAACGCCTGGTATGCCTCCTCCTTCGTAACCCTGCGTGGTGAGATAATCTGAATTTTTCCACTGACGTTGTTATCAAGAATTACATTTTTCCCGGTCCACAGGGCGACCGCGCGGACGATGTCCCGGATCTCGGTTTTCTCCGGAAAATCCATATTTACCAGTTCCTGCCCTGCGGGAACGGCGTCAGCGCCTTTTTTATCCTCAATCACCACCTGCGCGGTATCGGGAGCTATTTTTTTAACTGTGCTTTTGCGCGCCGTCTTGTCAGACGGGGCTCCACCACTAGCTGGTGGAGATAGCGAAGCCTCAGGACGAGCATCCGCCCGCTCTGGCTCTGTTGCTGGTACTGGCTGTGGAGGAGCCGGTGGAGGCTCAACAACTGGAGGAGCCGGTGGAGGCTCAACAACTGGAGGAGCCGGTGGAGCGACATTTCCCGCTTGCGTTGGAGCAGTCGCGGGAACCTTATCCTGAGCTATCGCTGAGGACATGCCATGCCCAACCAGCATGGCCAACAAACTGACGCGGAGCTTCTCACGTACGATTTTCTTTGCCATAAACGCCCACCCTTTCCGTTGATTCCCAAATTACCGAATTCGATTATCACTTAATCCGCACTGTTATGTTCAGCGGTGTCAAACCACCGCGGAGCAATTGAATCCTTACTTCCTTCTCATCCTGAAACGCCTGATAAATCGCGAACCCCTGCTCTGCCTGTGTCATGCTTGTGTCATTAACGCGGGTAATGATATCGCCATTTTGAAATCCAACCCGCGCGAATAATGATCCACCCTTGATCGCGAATATTTTAAAACCGTTAATTGTGCTTGTTCCCTCGACGGTATTCGGGACCAATCTGGCCGCGTCTACGATTTTACCAAATCCTGGGCCTAATTCCCCCTCTACGTACCCCGCCTCCAGCGTTATTTCTGATCCCGCGCCTGCGCCGCTGGTTGGTACTCCGCCAAAACCGTCCCCTCCTGTCGTAGGAAATCCGTCACTTCCGGCCCCGGGGGCTCCCTTGTCGAGATCTATACATTCTTTGGCGCCATTATTATTGATGATAAGTTTCTGCCGCTCGACGGCAGCGACAGTCGCCTGGTCGTTACCATAAATAACATCGCCCACACGGTAAATATCTGCCTCTGAGTAAGCCTTATCCTTAACGGTTGCGAGCGACTTCAACCTGTCACCGAGGAAAATGGTACCAAGCAGCTCAATGGGAAGAGAGGTAGGTGCACAAGGCGCGTCAATATCGAAATGTGCCGATTTCGCGGCGACAGCTCCGCCAAACTTCTCCTCGGGAAATTTCCCCTCACTACTGAAAATATTGCGCTCCTTGATGGCTTTCTGAATGTCACGGGCATTCGACATCACCGGGTGATCCTGCTCCGCGTGCGCCCCCTCGTCGGCTCTTATGGAGATGCGCGCACGGGCCGCGATAATATTAGAGACCATAAATTGCGCAAACAAACCACCAATGACGCTTGCGATGAGGTAAGATATGCCAACCGGCACGATGAACAGAAAAAGCCTGCGTTCAATGCGGTCAAGTCCCTCAGCCCCCTGTTTTTTGAGCCAAACCTGCAGGCGCGGCATCGCGACCGCGAGATTAACCTGCATAGTTTTGGAAATATTTTGCATCGACTATTTCACCTTCAGATTCAGAGTCTTTGCCTGCCCAGCGCGATTGATTTTAAAATCTATCTCGCTCTCACTTTGCATTCGCTTTAAGAGCGCGATAGACTGCCCGGCGTCGGATAGCACCACTCCATTGATCTCCTCGACAACGTCACCGTTCTGCATTCCGGCCTTCTCAAAGAAGCTGCCCTTCCGGATCCGGTCCACGCGCCAACCCTTTAACACCCCGTCAATGATATTGGGGCTGGCCTTCGCGTCCTGCAGTACGTTCGCTAACTCAGCGGTAAGAAGCCTGTTTTTGTACTCGGCGGACACCTCAATATTGGTTCCCCTGCGTTCAAATCCGTCTTCCTTAAAAGCGTCCGGAGGTGCATCAGTAGCGTAACCCTCACCGGTTAGAGACTCCGGAGAGGTTGCTTTCTTTTTAGCACCACCTTTGCGAGTTGAACGTCTTAGCTCAACATCCAGCAACTGCGCGTATTCTCTTCGCCCCTGATTATCGATCAAAATCATGTCGGTGTGAATCTCCGCGAGCTTCGCCTCTGGTGTCAGCTGATCGCTGACCATAAACGAGTTCACGCTTTTATTTTGCGTATTCTCAACCATGACTATTCCATTGAACGGCGTCCCACCGTATATAATCCCGAGAACCCTGAGCGGAAGTTGGGTCTTGGCCATCTGCGCACCATTCGCCGCAGAGTCAACATCTCCGGTCAAACCCTCGGAGTTGAAAATATTTCTTTCCAAAATCTTGTCTGTCGCTACTTTGGCCTGCCCAATCGATGGCTGCAGTGTAATGCCTTGTGGGCCCACGGAGGCGGGCCGCTCAGTCTTGCTCGCTTGTGACATAAACCACCAACCTAAATATGTACTGACGACTGAGGCCATAAGGAAACTGACAATAGTCACTCCCATAGCCGTTCGCCACGGCCATGGTCTTAACCTGTCAATGAATTTGTTGAGAGCCTCGATCTCAATCACAGGTCACTTTTTCCCATCTTCATGCCAACTGGCGAATCGATTTTTATCAGTTCCAAGCAGCCCTTCTGTCATCAGAATATCTTTTAAATTATGTGCAGCCATTTCTGGCGTGACATAAGAACCATCCAGCACCACATCGGCTTTAATATACCAAGGCCTTCTCTCGTCCATCATTTTTTGAGCTCTCGCCTGAATCATATCACGCCTTTTCTCAGGATTCTCCTCGGAAACCAAATCCCTGAACAACGGTCGCTTTTCCAATTCCCCGACATTCTTGTAAAGTCTCCGCGCGACCTCCACAGGTGATGACTGGACCCAGACGATCGGACCAATCCCGTGGGCCGCCTCTATCGCAGCATCTGAAAGCAGCCCTCCGCCACCAACGGCGATAATCTGCCCTCTCGCTGCTCGCAACTCGGACAAAACTATCGACTCAATCTCTCGAAATAT
Source organism: Oligoflexales bacterium (assembly GCA_947468665.1). Lineage (GTDB taxonomy): Bacteria > Bdellovibrionota_B > Oligoflexia > Oligoflexales > RGVZ01 > CAMDKS01. Next base: position 41,882 of record CANILH010000006.1, read on the forward strand.
GTTCTCACCATCTGTGTCGAAAATCGCCGCTATGGATTTTCTTGCCTTTCGCTCAATCAACCAATCAACATCAACAAAACCAAGCCCAGCCAACTGAGCCAGTTGCTGACCTACCGCTGTTTTTCCGCTCCCGGTTGAGCCAGTAAGCACAATGTTACCGTGCTGCCATCTCAACTCGCGTGTTTCTTTTAATTGTGAATCTCGATCATCCAATTGATAAATTTCCGCCACTGACGAATTTTTAATACTAGAACTATAATTATTTTAAAGCATTACTGACAAATACAGAAAGCCTCCTGGCTGATGAAATGGGGAAGCCAATGCTTTCACTGAGGAATGTTATTATTTTTTCATAAACCTCAATCAGAGCTCGGGCAATGTCCCAAAATGCAGTCCCAAAATGCAGTCCCAACACAGCCGTTACTTTCAACGACAAACGCCCAACCTGGTGGTCGGGCGCTGAACGACTATAATATTTAAATTGTTCAGGTCAGGGAGTCCACGAAACCAGCTTAGCGAGGGCTGGGGCGCTGGCCCTAGCTGGGATTTTAAGCATATAGCGATCCGGAAATACGCCACCGGTTCTGAGGAACATTCGACTTATATCAGGATTATAGGAACCCAGCAGGGCATTCGATAAATTATATTTATCTTTAACGTCATCTACCGATAAGCCGCCGACACGCACAAGATCAAAAACAAGCGGTTCCGCGGCCTTAACCTCCGGAAAGACTTTAGGAGAATTTTTCAGCGTGGCAAGTAGCCCCAGGAATCCCGAGTAAAAATTCTTTGACGCGAATCCGAAATTGTTACCATCATAATGATTAATCAGGGTAACAATATCCGAGGTCCCTTTTTCTCTCATCGCGCGGGCGATGCCACCGACACCGTGATTATAGGCGGTAATCGCTAGTGGCCACTGCCCGAGAATTTTATAATTCATCGCGAGTAACTTCGCTGCAGCGCGACTGGCTTTGATCGGATCATTGCGCTCGTCGATGTCGCCAGATACGACCAAATAATCACGTCCCGTTTCTGGCATAACCTGATATACCCCGCTTGCACCTACTTTACTGAGCGCCTGTAAATTAAATGAGGACTCAATAAAAGCGATCCGCGCGAGTTCAGGCATCAAGCCTTGTCTTTTGAATTCCGCCTCCGCGTAAGGGAGGTATTTTGGCGCGACTTCAAGACCCTTGGCGATAAACTCACGCTGGCCACGCTGTACCCGCAAGCTTGACGCGCCAATGCTATACTTGGATTTATCCTGAATATGATCAAACAAATGCATGACGCGACGCTCAGTGGGCGAAAGAACGGCCTCATTTACAACTTTAAGCGAGGATAATTTCCACAAGATCTGCTGGTATTGGTGACGTCTTACCCCCATCCAGGGACGCATGACCCTGTCCCGGCTTTTTTCCCCGAGACCCGCGATACGTGAGCTGTCGTGAATCTCAAGCACTACCTCGGGATATGCCCCGACATGGAGAACATCCTGATTCTTTGACCATAACGAATACACGCGACGCCAAAAATTAACGCGGCGGGCGATACCATCCGGAACGACAATACTTTCACTTACCGCGAACGACTCGCCATCGCGCCTTAGAGCGACATCTGAGCATGCCAGATACTGGAGATCAATCTGCCCCATTCCACCGACACGAATAGGCAAACACTCATCGCCTTTCGCTACCGCACCCTTCATTCGCTCAAATACGCTATCTTCACGGTCCATCTCGATCATTAAATTTTGGCTCACCGCCTGCTTCGCGGCGAAGATTCTGAATCCGGCTTGAAAAGAAACAAAGGCGACAAGACCCATGAACATGACAAAGGAGATAAAAAGTCTCAAGCGGCACCCCATCAACGGAAGGTAATACAACGGCAACAGCTACAACAGCGCCCCTGAAACAAGGACCCACAGGGATCATTAAGCAATCCCTATGCCCGGATAACGCCCTGATTTTACACTGAGCGCTTTGTCTACCTATGAGACATGTGTCAGGATTCTGACAGTCTGGCGGTGAATTGACGGGGGTCGTAAACTATAGGAATACCAACCACCTTCGGAGGCCTGAGCTATGGCAACCAATAAATACACCGGTGCCCAAAAGGCTGCGATCCTCATGCTCTCTTTCGGTGAGGATATATCGGCCGAGATTTTCAAAAGCATGACCGAGTTTGAGATCAAACGTATCGGTACCGCCATGAGTCGCCTTGGCCGGATGGAACAGGAACTCGTAGACGAAATCATGATGGAGTTCTACGCAGTTCTCCAGCAGAACAAAAAATTCTTCTACGGCGGAAACGATTTCACCAAAAAAGTCATCGGAAGTGCTTTTAAGGGAGGCGAGGCCGACGATCTGATCGAGCAATTGTCTCTCGGCTCAAACGCGAATCTTGACTCGTTGGAACTTATCGATCCCCGGACCCTCTCCAACTTTATCCGTAACGAGCACCCTCAGACTGTCGCGTTGATCCTGGCTCACCTTGACAGCAAAAAATGCGGCGACACGTTGAAGCTTCTTCCCGAAGGCATTCACACAGAGGTTCTGCTTCGTATAGCGAACCTCGACACCGTCCAGCCCGAGATTATAGATGAAATAGATGACGTCCTCCGCCAGGAGGTTCAGGCCATGGGTAGCATCACCACCCAGAAGATCGGCGGCATTGAGCCGATCGCCGGCATGCTTAACTTAATGGACAAGGCAACGTCGGAGCAAATTCTCGACGGATTTGAGGAGCGGGACCCTGACATGGCTGAGCAGATCCGTCAGCTCATGTTCGTATTTGACGACCTTGTTAAAATCGACGAGCGCGGCATTCAGGAACTCATCAAGAACATCTCAAACGATAAATGGAAAATCGCGCTCCGTACGGGCAGCGAGGCCGTTAAAGAACTCGTCTTCAAGAATATGTCTACACGAGCCGCGGACATGCTGCGGGAGGATATGGAAGCCAGCGGCGCGGTCAAACTGGCCGATGTTGAGGCGGCACAACTTGAAGTTATCAACATCGCGCGGAAACTTGAGACCGAGGGCAAAATCGTCATTCAGGGCGGTGGTGACTCAGCGTTCGTATAACACGGACGCCGTTCGTTTTAAGGTCAAACATAAAAGGCGACAGTCGCGGGGACTGTCGCCTTTTTTATCTCAACGTCTCAGGCCTTATTGGAACAGGCTTGGCATCGGAAGAACGATAAGATCCTTCTCGGCTTCAGGTGAAACGCTCTCACCATCAAACTCATGGCTGTCAGCGATCGTAGCGCGCGCCTGCGAGATCGCGGCATCAACACCGATTCTGGATGATAGAAACGCGGCCGTAATAGCACGCTGTGAGTTGACCACGCCGCTGGTACGGACTTTACCCTGAAGCCATGGCTTAACATCCACAGTATCACAAAGGATCTTTTTGATGCCGGCTGGGTTCAGGCCAGGGTTGGCGTCTTTCACCCGGGCAGCGACGTTCGTCACATAGGGTGCCGCCATCGAGGTTCCACTGAGTTCCAGGTACTCATTGCCGGGAATTGAGGACCTGATCACGACACCTGGAGCAGCAACATCAACCTTCATACCGAAGTTTGAGAATGTCGCGATTTTCTCAGCGCCAAGTGTAGCGGCAATGACGATTTTGTTTTCTGCGTCGATATTTGCCGGAGAGACAGGAAGCTCATCGTTATTGGTACCATCGTTGCCGGCTGCAAAAACAAACAGGGTTTTTGACGCGGTGGTAACAAACGCCTTCGACTCCGTCAGCATAGCGTTAATCAGCTCTTTCGCATACGCCTCAGACTCCGCGTCGGTCGGATCCTGTCCTGTCAGCTGCTTCACGAGTTGAGCCACGACCGGCTTAACCGCGTGAACGCTAGTTCCAAAGGAGCCATTGGCAACTGTGGCGCCAACCGCGTCCGTATATTTTCCGACACTCAGCAGCATTGTGGCCTGACGTTTCGCCACCATCTGAAGCATCATGGACACAAGAGGGTTGCCGTTGAGATCACGGAACTGTCTCAACGCCATACCGCCCGGGACTTCTGTAGGGATAAGCTTCAGGGCCACAACTGTCGCGGCAGAGGATTGATCAGTTGAGATACCAGTCACATGCGTGCCGTGGACGAAATTACCGAATTTTTGAAGTTCCTTAAGGAACGTCTCATCACTTCGCTTGTTTTTGTACCAGTCCTTCTCAGCGTCAGTCGCGATACCCCTCAGGATTTTGCCCTGTATCTCGAATATTTTATAGCAATCCTGAGAGAACGTTCCGAGATATTTGTAATCAATGATCTCGTTATTGCTCTCGGCGAAGTTCCAGCCGTGGGTGTCATTTGAGTATGTCGTCCCGTCAACAGTTGTGCTGCCGTCCGGGTTTACCCACATATGGGGCGCGAACGCCTCATGTTTATAGTCGACGCCTGAGTCGATAATCGCGACAGTCGCGCTATTTGCGGCCGTGGCGCCAAGCAAAATCAATCCGGCCAATACCTTACCCGCACTGGTTAATTTAATACGCATCGCATCCTCCTTGATACTTCGTTTCGTGTTATCAATATGTCCTTGACTGATTAAAACTCATTGTCCCCGATCGGGTGGTTGCCGGTCAACTTTTTTGTGTACTACGCCAAAACGGCGGCAAATGGTCACTTTTCCTTACGGTCGCGCCGCCGCTTCGCGCGCAGCTCCTCCATACGCTCATGAACAATCCAAAGCGCTGAACCAGGCACAAAACGCTCCTGATGCAGATCCTCTGCCCCAAGAGGAACACCGGTTGCGATCTCAAAGACCTCGGCCATCGTGCGCACTGGAATCACCTTGAGTCGCCCCTCCTCGACCGCGGTCCTGGCCGATGTATGCAGCATCAGGTTGGCCGCGTTCTGCACCGGAATCAACACAGTGTACTCACCGTCTTTTTTACCCAGAATCTCAACGGTGCGCCAGAAACCCTCGACCTTCTCATTAACACCACCAATCGGCTGAACCTCACCAAACTGATTCATACTGCCGGTCATGGCAAGGTTCTGCCGCACTGGCAATTTGGAAAGCGCGCTCAAAATGGCCGTTACCTCAGTAATAGAGGCACTGTCTCCATCAATGAGTCCATAACTTTGCTCAAAACACACGCTGGCCGCCACACCGAGATGATGCTCACGCGCCAGAAGGGCGCTCAAGTATCCGGTCAGAATACTGATCCCTTTGTCATGAAGACGCCCTGAGAGCTTGGCATTACGCTCCACATTGATGATACCCTCGGCTGTCGAGCTGACAGCGCAGGTAATCCTGCTGACTTTTCCGAAGCTGTAATCACCGAGGTCATAGACCGCGAGCCCATTGACCTGCCCTATGACACCACCCTCAAGACTCAAGAGCACGTCCTCATGACGCACCATTTCGTACATTTGCTCCTCAATCAGGTTCACGCGGTAAAATTTTTGATTAAGAGCCTGCTCAACGTGCTGCCGCTTGATGAACCGACTTTCATCCTCTCGGGCGATAAAATCGGCCTCTATAGTTAAGTCTTTCAAGGTTCCGAACTGCGTGGAAAGCTGCCTTTGATCGTCAACCATGCGACTGCCGTACTCAACCATAGCCGCGACACCGGAGCGGTCAAATGACAGAAGGTCCTCTTTATCCGAGCGTGTCGCGATAAAATCAACATAGTGATCAATATTCTCACGGGTGCGCGGCATTTTGTCGTCAAAATGGGCTTTGATCTTGAATATCTTCGTGAAGTCCTCGTCAATAGACTGAAGCTGATGATAGATGTCGTCATTGCCGATCAAAATCACCTTCATATCAAGCGGAATAGGCGTGGGTCGAAGCCCGGATGTCGGAAGAAGGGAATACTGCTCACCCATGTCCTCAATAAACCCTTTGCGGTTTTTAAGCACACGTTTCAGGGTGTCCCAGATATTCCCAGTCTTGAAAATATCCATCGCGTTTAACACCAGATACCCACCATTGGCACGCTGAACGGCGCCAGCCTTGATCATGGTAAAATCGGTGAGGTACATGCCGTGCTCGACGTTTTTTTCGATCTTTCCGAATAGATTATAGTAGGTCGGATTTGTTTCGATGATCACCGGCGCGCCTTCAGCTCCGGTATTATCAATAAATACGTTTACGGCGTAGCGAACAAATCGGTCCCGCTCCTCGTGAAGGCCGAACATGTCCATTTGAGCCTCCTGACCACCTGGTCCACCCTGAGGCTCCTCAGCCTCGACGAAATCCATGAGATGCTCAAGAATATGATCCCGGACTTCCTTAAGGTGATCAGACACTCCCTTATTCTCTTTATATTCCTCCATCAAAGGCTCAATCACCATGCCAACAACATGGCGACCAAGCTCACTACGAAGCTTCTCAATATATTCCCTGGTCTCGCTTTCTATTGTCCGGACCTTTCTCGCGAAGTCCAGCACCTCGGGCTCAATCTGCGCCCGACGATCCTCGACTCCCTCTCTTTGGGTGTCGCCAAGTTTCGCGTATTCCTTCTCTGTCAAAACACGGCCATCAAGAACCGGGATCGTCTCGATACCAAGCCTTGTAGACTTCACAGCGAAATCAAGCTGTTTCGCGCGTTTTTCCAGATCACTGAAAAGTTTTGTTTTCCGGTCATTGCTGGCTGACAGGTATGCGTTTACCGCGTTCTCGTAGTCCTCGCTCTGAAGAGCTGAGGGAATCTCGCCGCGCAAAATCTTTACCAGCGCCTCCATCTCCTTTTTGAGCTTTTTTCCCTCACCGGCAGGCATCTCGATCGCCTTCGGAACCTCAGTGTGTTGAAAATTGTAAACATAGATCCAGTCGTTGGGAACGTCAGCCTTCTTTGACCATCTTTCCAGAAATGTACGGATGACGCTGGTTTTCCCTGTTCCCTGCGCGCCAGCTACATAGATATTGTATCCTGGCTTACGAATACCAAGTCCCATATTAATCGCCCGAACAGCCCGGTCCTGGGCGATAAATTCATGGCTTTCGCCGATTTTGGATGTCGTATTAAATTTGAACATGTCCTTTTCGCAGACTTTATAAACCTCCGCGAGGGTCAGCGCGGACGGCAATTTTATACCGGCTTTGACCGGGCGCGGCCGTCCCGCGGTGGATTTAGCTCTGCTCACCGCTATTGGTTTTGATTTAGTTTTCGTGTCTTTTTTTGTGGTTGATGAGGATTTGGGGGGCTTGGGGCTTTTGGAGTTCTTTGCTTTTGATTTCTTCAAGAGAGGCATCCTTAAGGCAGCGGACAATTAGAGTATTTTAATGACAACACCCCGATCGCACCGGGGCAATCGTCCAACTGACTTAGCTACCCGGATGGCGTTTCTCAAGCGCGTCGGCCATTTCGTTAAGCCGGTTGGCAAGACGCTGAAGCTCGTCTTTCTGACGGATCTTCACGCGGTATTTGTATTTCCCTTTGGTCATCTCATCAATAAAGCGCTCGATCGATACCAATGGACCGTAATATCTGTGAGTCAATTTAAAAACCAACACGAACATCCCCACCACATACCCAACAAGCAGACCGCCAATTTTGATCGCGTTTTGATAAAAAATATCGTTGGTCACCAGCTCCAGCTGGTCCTTGGCGTCCGTCATGTTGAAAATGCCCATCAGGTGCTGATATTGCTGATAAAACGTATAGACAAACATGGCCCCGATAATGATCACGAACGCGATTGAAGCGCCAATCACGTAAACCCCGAATTTGATCTGACTGAAAGGCTCAATCAGCGTGGTTCGCACGTCCCGCTTAGCCCGTTCAGCACTACTTTCTGCATTTTCATTAGTCATTAGGCGCTCCCTGCCATCCGCTAAGTCATCGAAAAAACTAGATTTGATTGTGTTAAGTAGAATTATTCCATGAATGGGTCGGGGATTCAAGAAATTCCCTTGCAAAGGCGCAGCGAGACAAGTAATGTCAGCGGCTCGTTGTCGTAGTTATGGGCAAACCAATGCCCACCCTGGCTTTGGCAGACCCAGACCCAGGAATTATAGAGAAGATGGAGAGTCACAGTGCACGGTTCACGCCACAGAAGAAAACATCCCAAAGGTCGTCGTAAGGTTGGTCGTAACAAGCGTCGTATGATGCGTAAGCGTCGTAGCCTCCGCACCAACGGTTAATAAATAGGATCACCTCCAATCTTCTCGATTGTAGGTGGCCTGTCTTGATCGACTCATGGTTAAAATTTAAGCAAAGCGGTTTTTTTTCCGGATTTATAGATCTGGTTGGAAAATCGCTTTGCTTTTATTTTAAATCATCGCGTACAATCTAAAGCAGTCCAAGAAAATTATAGTTTTTTTACCGAAGCAGAACACAAGGAATAGTGTTCCGCTAAAGTCAACAACTCCAGGGAAGGGAAGTATTATGTTGGAATTCGCGCTTGCGTTCGAGAAGGTGCTCATTAGATGGCCCGATAACACTCCATGGACCATCGCCCAAATAGCTGACTTCACAAACAGCTCCATTTCAACATCAGTGGACGCCATTTCCACCACTCTGAACCGTGAGTTTGACGTCCAGGAGACCATCACTCCTGCGGAGGGTCGTCAGGTACTCGCGGCCCTTAAAGACCGTCTCCACCGCCAGTTTGAGGCTCGTGAGCGCCGAATTCAAGCTGACCGTGATCAAGCCATGCGCGCTTATGATCTGACGATGGAACGCGTCCGGATCAGCCAGATGGCGAAAGACTGGCGCACCTCTTACAAAACACTTTCCTATTTTGTTGGCCGCTTCGACAAGAACATCAATCATGATCTTCTTGTCTCACTTTGTGGTGACTGCATCCGTTTGGGACACAAAGCCGGATTCAACATGCAAGAGATTGGCCAATGGTTCCGCAAGGCCGTTGAGGCCGCGATCCTCAGCGGATCACAGGAAATTCTTGAGGACGCGCTCGATTTCGTTGATGCTTATGGAGAAATCTTCGCATCCGACATGAACGGTGTAGGCGGCAAAATTTTAACAAACGCGCTGAACGTTCTTGAGATCCCATCGATCGACTGCAACCTTGGACTGCAGTGGACAAACCTTAACTCTTCTCTCCGCGGATAATTACGACACACGGTTAAAGAACAAAAAAGAGGCCCTGAAAAGGGTCCTCTTTTTTATTAAAAACACTAAAAGCTGCTAATGCTCATGAGCCTTCACTTGGCCAGCAAGTATCACAACCAAAAAAGCACCAAGAATAACCATCACGGTAGATGTCATAACAATCGACTCAATACCAATCAACTCTCCATGATCCCCAGTGGACAGTAGTCTCGAAGATAATATTCCACCCACCGACATCGCAGTATGCTGCACCGCTGACTGAAGCGACATGAATCCGGCCCTCTCCGCCCGAAGTGGCACTTTAGAAGCGAGAGTCTGCATACTGATATTCCGCAATGTCCCAAAAACCATAAACGACACAAAAAGCCCGTAAACATTAATCGACGGAGGACTTTGATACATCCCAAAAAACAACGCGATGATAAACCCAAAGGAACCAAGAATAAACCACGGCAAACTACCAAATCTATCCACCAGTTTCCCACAAAAAGTCATTACCAGAAGGCTTGCCATGCCACCAATAAAGTAAAGTCGGCCCATTTCCTCCCTCGGGAAACCCAAGTTAAACTGAATGAAGCCCGCGATATTCGGGAAAATCAAAAAACCGCTCATCATGACGCAGGCGAGCAGTGAATAGCTAGTCCAAACCGGTAATTGGCGAATCAATGATTTGAATGGGAGATTCGCAAAGCCAGATTTTACATGAACAATATGGCCTTTCATTTCGGGCAAACTCAAGCGTGCCAAAAGCGCCATGACAGCTGCACAAAGTCCAACGACCAAAAAAGGTGCGTTCCATCCACCCATGTTGGCGATTTCAAGACCGATTGGTACACCAAAAATCGACGCCGCAGAAAAACCCATCATTACCTTACCAATCGCAGCCCCGCGCCGCTCGTGAGGAATGATGTCTCCAATGATAGCTAGTCCGATCGACGTTGTTGGACCACCAAAAATCCCGGCAAGCACCCGCGCCAAGAGAAGGGTATGAAAATCGACAGCGAAAGCTGCGGCGCCAGTTCCAACCGCCAGGCCGACAATAGCCCAAACCAACGCAGTTCTCCGGCCGATCCGATCAATAAAGAATGAGCAAATTAATCCGCTAAAAGCTGCCGCAAGAGTATAAGCGCCGGACATTACACCCATGTGGCTAACGCGTATGCCGAGGGCTTTCGCGAAATCCGGGCCAAGCGGCATCACCATCATAAAATCAACAACATTCACAAACTGTGCCGCGGCGATAACAAAAATCGCAATGGACTCGTGTTTCGCTTCAGCAGGTTGCTCAGACATTTTAATTAATCCATAGATCTAGGGTGCGGGTCATCTCAAAAAGGTCTGCTTTCATGTTATCATGGTATCCTCTCACATCCACGGAGCGAGTCGGCGTGTGCTACAGCATTTTTATCCAGCAAGATCTGAAAGTTCTGGAGCGAGAATTTGGCGCCTCGCCGGTGCGTACCCAATTCGAGCATTATGAGCGCTTATGCGCCATCGATCCAAAGCACTTCAAGCCACTCGCGTCACATGCCAGAATTTACCCGAACTACTTCGCTCCCGTGATCGCCAATCGAGACAACAAAAACTGGTCGATTCCCATGCGATACCGCTTACGACCATCCGGATCCATCGATGAGATTCCGACAAATTATAATGTCTTTAACGCCAGGCTTGAATCCCTGACAACTCGTCCCACGTGGTCGCGACTGCTGGGCCGCCAGCATGGTTTGGTTGTGTTCAAGGAGTTTTATGAGTGGGTGCCAGGCAACGGGCCGAAGAACAAAAAAGTTATCTCGTTTCGTCCTGATGGCTTTGAGTTTATGTGGGCTCCGGTATTATGGGATTGGTGGGAGTCGCCGGACAAGAACACCTCTTACTTCTCCTTCGCTTTAATCACCGGCGAGCCGCCCGATCAAGTTCTTGCTGCTGGACATGACCGATGCCCTGTATTCCTTGACCGCAGCCTCATCCCTGAATGGCTAAACCCAGTGGGCAAGAGCGCCAAGGAGCTGACTGGCATCCTTCAAAAAACAACTTCCTGTAACTGGATCGTAAAGGACGCGACACCATGACGCACAAATCCATCAAGCCACTGCTCCTGATATTATCCTGTGCTGCCAGTCAGCTGAGCTCCTTAGCGCTCGCGACTGAGGAAAACTCACTTTGGTCCTATGAGACAGACAGTGACCACGCGGTAAGCAGCGATATCCTGCTCCCAATCGGCTCTCTGATTCTCCCAGGTCTTGGGCAGTGGGCGAGAGGCCAGAGGGCCAGTGGCGCGGCCTATACGGGTATCGCCCTCGGCGGCGCCTTTTATGCTGCTAACGCGTCCCTTGACTTCGAGAAAGATCAGCTAAAATCCGGAAACCTTGATGAACGCAATGTCGCGATCCGCAAGTATCTGCTTGGCAGTCAGGTTGCCCAGGCCGCGGGAGGCTTCAGCCTGTATCACTCGTTTCGATCGGCTGTGTGGCAGCGGCAGAAGTTTGGCGAATATGGCTTTCTTGGGGAGGGGGACTCGCCGAAGGATATACTTCTTGCTCCGTTTAAGTTTGAGTATCTCGCCCGGCCAACAACCTTCATACCGCTTGCCATAGGAGGTGCTTTGTCAATGTACATCGCAAGCCACCCCGATCAGGGCTACCACAAACGCGAGCTAGGCAATGAGGATCCATGGTTCGCGGGATCGTTCTCATACAACGCCGGAACCCACGAAGAGGCAATTTTCAGAGGCTGGGCGCTGCCACTTTTTCACGAGCAGGGCCTCTCACCTGGTATGTCAAATCTGGCTCAGGGTACGATCTTCGCCTTGGCCCACCTTGGCAGCACTCCGATGCCATTGCCACAATTTTTCCTTGGCCTCCATTTGGGAAACGTCACGTTAAAGAATCACTGGAGCATTACGGAGTCCGTTTTTATTCACGCCTGGTGGGACGTGTTCGCCTTTCTCAGCAGCTATAAAATTGAAAAAAATAAGGCAGTAATCCGAACGATATCAGGTGACAACGACCGTCTGCGGCGGGCGGCCACGCTTTGGCTCCCGCCACTTCAGGTATATTTTTAGGGATTTACGCAAACCCGGTCGTAAATAGAGCAAAATTTGCCCGGTGCCAGGCAATCCCTACCGTCTTTCAAACCCCCGTAACCACAGCCTATAATAGAAATATCGTGGTCTTGTCGGTTGAGCACTTACGCCTTTTCCTCAAATAAGCGAACGGCTTTCCCGAAAGATTTAATGACGTGGGAGAAAACCCACAAACTAGTGCGTTATAACTATAGAGGTAGAGTGCAATGACTTCGCGCAAACATATATTTGCCGTATTGGCAGCCATACTATCATGGCTGTCCAGCACCGTGTTCGCCGCGGGCATCGACCTTAATCCCGATGAGCTAAGAGGCGCCTCAACGAAGAAGCAAGTAGCAGTCCTTCAGAATCGCTACTTTCTGAAAGCCTGGCGGCCTGAAGTGGGCGTCCTCCTGGGCACAGTTACCAATGAGGCATACACAAACACAAAAACAAGAGGACTGCGTCTCGGCGTATTTATGAATGAGTGGATTGGCGTGGAAACTCAGTATATTCTGACAACCGTCAGAGACTCAGCGGACCGCCAGGCACTCAAAAAGAAAATCTATCGCGACCAGGCGGATCCAACAAAGCTCGTATCCGCCGACGCAGAAGTCAATCCGATTCAGTCGATGAAAGACTTCGTCGTGATCGCCGCACCGCTTTACGGTAAAGTAAACATCCTCGACATGGCAATCATCTATGTAGAAATTTACGGAAGCCTCGGCATATCTCAGGTCGCTACAGAACAAGGCAATAAGAACGCGATCGCTATCGGGGCTGGGCAGAGATTTTACTTCCTGGAGCGCTGGAGCGCCCGCCTCGATTTCCGCAACAGATCATACACTGAGACAAGAGCTGGGCAATCATCACAGCGTAACGCCTGGACGGTAGATGTCGGCGCGAGTTATCTGTTTTTTTAAGCGTTGTTTTTTTGACCGGGTTTCGGGTGTTTTTTTGGAGGACGCTATGAAATTTTCCACAACCAGGCTTTGTCTCGCCTTGAGCGTCGCGCTCACGGGAGTCATTGCGTCGTCGCCCGCAATCGCGAATGCAAAGAAAAAAGTGATAGTTCCAACCGTTAAACCTGCGCAAATCAAAACCAATGAGCAGGATCTGAAATCTACCAGCGTCACGCCGGTAGACTTTCGCGCGACTCAGGCCACACAGAATGGCAACCCCAAGGCATGGGAGGCGTTCCAGGACATTCGCCGCAAATATAGGGCCGGCGAGATCGGCGACGAGGGAATGTGGGCGGCGATCACAAGTATCGCTGACGAGATCACTACCATGAGCCACGCCCAGCAGGCATCTGTCCTGCAAACCCAGGCAACCCTAATGTTCAAGGCCAATCAGCCCATTCTCGCCGCGGTTTACGCGGCACAAGCGATTCGTGACGCAGGTGATCCATTCTCAGATGAGTACCGACGCGCATGGCAGATTTTACGCGATGTATCGAAAACTAATCCAATCCAAAATCTTGTTGAGATAGTCGCCACCAGTATCGACACCTCCAATAAATCGGCACCCGGGTTCGGAAGCGACTGGAATTACTTTCTCGCCAACGCTCTCATGAAGACAAATAAAATACAGAAAGCACTGGCTCTTTATAAACAAGTAAAACCCGGTGACCGGTACTATTTCCCGTCCCGATTCCAGGAAGCGATGATCATGCTTGATGCCGGTCAGAAACTGGATGCCATCACCGCTCTCAAAGCAATCGTCTACCCCGCAAAAGGTATCGGCAAAAAAATAACCAACTCAGAATACCTGGCCATGGTGGATCATGCCAATATGGCTCTTGGGCGCATCTACTACGAGGAGCGACAGTTCAGCGACGCGATTAAGCAATACAGAATGGTCCGCCGCGAAAGCGCGCAATTTTATGACTCACTGTTTGAACAAAGCTGGGCACTTTTCCTCGCGGGCTACCCAAACCACGCTCTTGGCATGATATACGCCATCCGGAGCCCATTTTTCAAAGACACATTCAATCCCGAGGCAACCATGCTCGCCTCTATTATCTATTACTGGATGTGTCGCTATGATGACTCAAGGACAGAGTTGGCCAATTTCATGAGTAACCATCAACAAGCCATCGATGCGCTCGACAGATACCTCGCCCGCGGCATCACGGATCCCAACACCTACTACCGCTTGTTTGAGGATACCGTCACAGGAGTATCTTCTGAGGCGCTTGGTCTGCCGAGAGAGGTTCTCGTCATGGCGACCCAGCAGGACAATCTTCTGTACGTCCGCGATCAATACGCGTCTGTCATCGGCGAAATACAGCGCCTTGACGCCAAGGGAGTCTACGGCAGCCGCGAGAGGCTTGAGGGTCCGAGATCTTATCTTGACCGCTGGGCCGCTGTGCTGCGCGAGGATATTGGCATCCGTCTGAAAAACGAGCTGATGGCTATGAAAAAAGACTACGAGCGTCTCTACGATCAGGGACAGTTCCTTTATGTCGAGCTGCTCATGAGTAAGAAAGACCAGTTACTCGGAAAAGAACTCCACAGCGAGGGCAAAATCAACAAAGTAACTCAAATGGACAATATTCGCGGCTGGGGCAAGAAAACCCAGTCTTGGGCTAGTGACGACAAGCAGGAGTATTGGGCCGACGAGCTTGGGTTTCATATTTACCGGATTGAGCCAATGTGTGTAGCGAAGAATTAAGCCTTTTAGGCGACAGGAGATTTTTTATGATTAGAGGAGCAAACATGAAACGATCAATCATCAGCGCGCTGCTGCTGTGCGGCACCGCTAGTCCCGTCTTCGCCGGCAGTGCGGGCAGGGCGATTGAGACCAAAACCGGGAAATCAGCGGCTCCCACCAAAGAGGACGGCGCCGACTACTTCTCCGAAAAAAGCGGTGGCGTCACTCCGGCTGCGGCACGCGAAGCCGATCAGCTGCGGGTGAAAACCATGGATAGTATCCGCACACTTCTGGCCGACAAAAAAAACTCCCGGCAGGAGTATGAACTGATGCTTCGCCTTGGCGAGCTTCACGTTGAGCGCGGCGACTTTATGCGCGATCTCGAGATCCAGGCGTATGTAACTGCCTATGACGCCTGGGATAAATCAGACCCCAAAACCCGGGCGAAAAACCCGCCCCAGGCAAGCTACAAGAACTCCGAGGCATGCCTTTACAACGCAGTTCAGGTGTTCAGAAAACTCGTCAATAAGTTCCCGACACACCCAAGAAGCGATGCGGCTCTATATTCCCTCGCGCGAACCCTTGGTCGCCTTGATGACGACAACGCGGTTCAATACTATAAACAGCTGATCACAAGTCATCCGAAATCACCTCTTATTCCGGACGCGTGGCTCGCGATGGGTGAGTTTTACTTTGATAAACATAAAGTTGACGACGCGACTCTGGCCTATCAAAAAGTCATGGACTTCAAAACCCATAAAGCCTACCCCTATGCCGTCTACAAACTCGGCTGGTGCTTCTACAATAGTCAGGGCATCCATGAGAAAACCACGGGCGAGAATCTCCGTAAATCGATCAGCGCGTTCCAATTAGTGGTGAAACTCGCCAATCGCCAAAAAGCCGGGAGCTTCAACCTCCGTGATGAGGCGCTGAGGGACCTTGTTATGGCCTTCGCCGAAGCGGAAGACACTGAAGGTGCATGGGCATACTTCAAAGAGATCAATGAAGAAAAAAGATTCTACACAATGCTTGAGCGTCTTGGCGGCATGTACGCCGACGCCGGAAAAGACGCGAAAGCTATCGAGGTTTACAACCGCCTGGTTAATGAGTCGCCCGTGCGCCTTGGCAACCCGTTGATCCATCAGAAACTGGTCGCGCTTTACGACGACATGCAGAAATTCCCAAGCGTTGTGTCAACGATCGGCATCATGCAAAAACTATATGCCGCTGACTCAAGCTGGACCAGCGCGAACAAAGATAATCCAAAAGTTTTGACCGACGCGAATAATCTGACTGAGCGCACCATGCACCGCTACGGCACCATGTTCCACAGTCGTGGGCAAAAAATTAAAAATCCCGAGCTTGAGAATCTTGCGGCCGATATCTATTCAATGTATCTGGTCAGCTTTGAGAAATTTGAGCCCGCTTACGACATCAGGTTTTATCTCGCTGATATTCAGATGGCACAGAAAAAGTTCGCCGTTTCATCCAGCAATTTTATTATAGTGGCCAAACAAAAACCAAAGGATGGCTCTCATCTCAAAGACGCGGCGTTTAACGCTGTCGACGCCATCTCAAGCCTGAACGCTGGTGCCAAGTTCCCGGCAGTTCCACCGCCAGGACAAGCGCCATCTGTACTTGAGATGCCTAAGCTTAAGAAAATTTACGCCGACACAATCGATTTCTATGTAAGTATTCTCCCTGGCGAGAAGGCCGGTCTGCCAATGCGTTACACAGCGGCACAAATTTATTTTGACTACGGTAACTATCCTGAGGCATTGAAGCGTTTTGATGCTATCGCGAGCACCTACGGAACGACAAAACAGGGACAGTCCTCCGCGCGTACCATTATCGGTTATTACAATGAGAAGGCGGACTGGAATAACGTCGTAACTTACGGCAAAAAATTCCAATCGAATAAAGAGATCACACAAGACGCCAACGTTAAGAATTTTATTGACGACAGTCTCCGCGGAGCGCTTTTCAACAGCGCCACTGCCTCTGAGAAAGCTAAAGACTTCGACAGGGCCGCGACGTCATTTTCTGAGTTCGTGAAAATGTTCCCTCAGGATCAGAACGCAGACAGAGCGCTCTACAACTCGTCGTTGAATCAATTCAAAGCCGGTAAAGTAGAGGACTCCATCGCGACACAGAAACAACTACTCACCTCGTATTCAAAATCACAGCTGGCTCCGGATGTCATCGCGAGCTTGGCGGAAACCTACGAGGCCATCGCGCGATTTCAACTGGCGGCTGAAACCTATAGACGATTCGCCGCGACTTACCCGAATGACAAACGGGCGCCGATATCCCTGTACAATACAGGTGTCTTATACCGCGGAATCAAGCGCATGGACCTGGCGGCAGCCGCGTTCACTGAGCTTTATCATAAGCACCCCAATCACCCCGCGGCCAATGACGCTATTTTTGAGTCGGCGCGAATCAGGGAGGCGTCAGGCGACATAAAAGGCGCGGTCACGGACTACAATACATTCGCGACAAGCTTATTCAACAAAGGCAAAGACGACGCCCTCTTCGCCTCAGCCAAGTCTGCGACTCTCAGACTTTCCCAAGACCCAAAAAGTGACAGCGCCCGCCGGGATCTTGGCAAAGTCATTGCCGCCCTCCGGTTCAAAAATGGTCCCGCGGCACCAGCGGCGCGGCATACGGTTGCCAAGTTTCTTTTTGAGGAGCAGGAGTCAGGCGCCCGCGCATTCACGAGCATTACACTCAATAATGGCAAAGAAATCGAGCGCCAGGCCGCGGCGAAACAATCGAAGCTTGTTCGTCTCGCGGCAGCCTACCAAGACGTTATCGCGATCGGAAACGCTGAGTTCACGGTAGCGAGTTACTACCGCCTGGGCGAGATGCACGAAGACTTCGCGAAGGACCTCTTCAACGCCCCGGCACCTGTCGGAGCAAGTCAAAAAGAGGCGGCTGATTTCAAGAGCCAGCTTGAGAAGGCTGGGTTCCCACTGAAAGACGAGGCCTATAAGTTCTTTGAGACGGCCTACCGTCAATCCAGTGAGGTAGAAACCTTCACCGCCTGGACCCAGAAAACTTATCAGAAAATGGTTCAACTCGCGCCGCAGAAGCATCCCGCTATAGAGGAGCAGACCGCGTCGCCTGGCTATATGTCATTTAAGGTTGCACTGAACCGCGCGACATCAGGACTGGCGGACTGATCTGCACCGCCTGTTTTGACCCGACTACTTATTTAGAGGAGAGCATTTATGAAAACCTGGCAAACAAATGTGATGACTGTAGTGAGCATGGCGATCGCGGTGTCCGCGTGCCGGACTCTTGAGACTGGCGCCAAAGTCGTCGACAAAAACCGCGGTGAGGTTCTGATCAGCTCCGCCGGCGACCAACGCAGTGCGATGCCGGAAGGCGGCAAGGATACCTCTATCACGAAGGCGCGTCAGCGCCTCGAGACCATGGTAAAGGAGAATCCAAAGGACGCCCTGGCCCTCCTCGGACTCGCTCAACTGCAGCTTGCCCAGGATCGCTACGCTGACGCCGAGGAAACCAGCCGAAGGGTACTGCTTCTCGACATCAAAAACCAGGAGGCCCGCAAGGTACTGGCCCAGGTCGCGATCAGGCGCGGCAATAACGACATGGCTTTGATATTCCTGACCGCTCTTGGCGGCGAGCAGTCGAAGGACTCGGGCGTTCACAATATGCTTGGTCTGATCGCCCTCTCCCGGGGTGACAATGGCGAGGCTATGAGACTCTGGAAGCAGGCCTTGAACATCAATCCCGGCGACATCTCGGTTAGGATGAATATGGGCGTCCTCTACCTCAAAAATCGCCTGCTCGCCCAGGCCAGCACTCAGTTTGAGCGCGTCTTAAAAGCCGCTCCCCATCATCAGGACGCGCGCCTGCATCTGGCGATCATCGAGGCCTCTCGCGGTAAAAACGCCGAGGCGATTGATACCTACAACTCCCTATTGGCTGAAGATCATGACAATCCGCTCGCGTTGTTCAATCTCGGCGTAGCCCAAAAGAATTTGAACCGATATGACGACGCGGTCGCCACTCTTAAGAAGTACATCAAGGCAAGTCCTGAGAAGTCCACTCAAACTGACCACGCGTTCGCCATGATCGATGACATCAACACCATCAAATCGTCACAGGGACAAAAAGTAAGCGATGACGAACTTCTATCGCTCGCCAAAGAACTCTCGAACCGGAACCCAACCGGTAATGTTGATAAATCAGCGGGATTTGCCCAGAACGAACAGGCAGCGAAATCCGCGACCGACAAGCCTAAGGAACCACAAAAAAACAAGACAAACGCGGTAGCGGCCAAAGCGAAAGTAGCGCCCGCTGCTGAGAAGCAAGAGGAACCGTCAGTCTCGGACTCGGATATAGAGGCACTCGAAAGACAGTTGAAGTCCCCGGCACATTAACGCTACCAGCGTTTACAAAGACAAACGTGGATTTGGAGAATAATTATGAAACCTCTGATAAAACGCTTATACATAGCGCTCACTTTGCTGGGACTCTGCTTCGCCTCGGGTGCGCTAGCTGAGAAAAAAGCGCCCAAGAAGACGACGCCAACCGTTTCCTCCAACGCGCCAAATGTGCCACCCAAACCGGCCCCGGAAAAAATCAACAGCGCGGATGCGCAGGACGGCTATGTAACCAGTTCCTCTACCCACATCGATTTCTCTGAGACACCAATTGACGGCAAGATGAAGGCTCCGGATGGTTTTATGCTACAGGGCCATCAAAGCAGCAGTCTCAGTCAGATGGTTAAACTTCGCAGCAATTTTCGCAACGAACTTAATAACTCCAAAAGCGCCACAAGGGCGTTAGTCAAATAAGGAGACCTCCCATGGTGCGTTCAAGGATAAGAACCACGGGGTTGATCGTGTTAGGATTGCTGTTTGGCCTCTCCACAATAGAGCGCCCACTTATGGCCGCCAGCAAACCAAGCGCTAACGCGGTAAAAACCACGAAAAAACATAAAAAGAAAAAAGATCCCGAGGTGACGTCACCAGAAGATCCCCCAGCCGCGGGAGGCGAGGCAGCAGCAGCGGGAGGCGAGGAAAAAAGCAAGGGAACCAGGAAGGAGATTCTTGGCAACGTTGGTTTGTCGCCTAACCCTCTAATGGCGTTCGGAGTAACCGGAGGGCTGATAAAGCCGGACAACTCGGGGCTTGAGGGTGACTTTACATACGCCAGTGGCAAGTCCGGCACGATCGCGGCCAAAGTGACTCATATCGGCGGGCGCTACCGCAAGCCAATCATGAAAATCGGGTATGTCGCCGGCGGTGCCGGATTAAGAATGGTTACTGGATCATGGAGCGTCCTGAGTCTGGACGCTCAAAACGAGTATCCCGCTGGCTCATCGTTTAACGCCATTACACTAGACGGCGCGGTAGGCGGCATCATGCAATTTGGATCCCTGCTGGTCGGTGCCGACCTGCTTGGAATCTCGTTTCCACTCTTCAAGATGGGTGCGAAAACAACTGCAGCAGACGGTCCGGATGTAGATTCCGAAGACGAGGCTGCTCAAAAAGCAAACTTCAATAAACTCGCAGGGGGAATGACTATGACATTGCTTAAAGTCGGGGTTGGAATTTACTTCTGACAGCCAACACCCATAAGACGCCGGTCAAGATGCACTATCGCCCCGGACACTCAGCTCAAAACCCATTCCGTAAATAGTACGGATATTGATGTCCTCACTCAGCTTCCTGAGCGTGCGACGTACCTCATAGATCTTACGATTAAGGGCATTGTCGGTAATCGCGGTATCACCCCAGCAGCGCTGTTTCATGTCGCTTCGGGGAACAACACCACCAAGACTGTCAGCCAGCGTTGTTACGATTTTTACCTCAATCGGAGTCAACGATGCCGTGTCACTGCCGTTGGTGACGGTTCTCTGCATTAAGTTGATTGTAAGTCTGCCAAGGGTTCTTGAGCGTTCCAGAACTCTGGAACGATAAGCGCCCAACCGCAGGGAACATTTCGCTAACACTTCGTCAGGCGTAGCACTAAGAGGCAGAAAATCAATCGCCCCTCTGACAAGCAACGGATACACATCAGCAAGTTTAGTCTCTGGAGCAGCCACGATGATAGCCGCATGCGGCCAAGTCACGCGTATTCTCCCGACATGCTCATCGGCATGCTCAGAGAGTCCGAGAACAACCACAACCGGCTCTTCCATAGCCTCAAGCTTTTTATTATCAGGTAAAGCAGGCATCGAACGTGCTGAAACCGAGCCACCGACAATGGAGTACTTCTCCAAGTGTTCAACCCGTAGATCAGCCCCAAAACTCCCAGTACCCACAAATAAAAGAACTTCAGAACCGCGTGCCGTCGCTCCAGACACACCCCTAATTTGTTCACTTCTAGTTTGTTCACTTCGATTTGACATAGCCTCTGCCTCCAAGCTCCCGATCGGAAAAAAAATCTCCGATCTAGTGGATTCTATTCCACGAGCGCAAACATAACGCACTACTTATTGCGCAGTCTAGTACAAATTGACTAGGTCAAAGTAACTAGTAACGATTTTCCAATTAGGATTTAGAAGGAAAAGTTATGAATGCTTCTGAACACAAAGGTTTCAGTTCACTCCAAAAAACGCCCTAACCCTTGGCCAGTAAGGCGCGAAGTCTTTATCACCGGAAATATCGTAGTACATGACATCAGTCAGTTCAGGCGCGTGCTGCAACTGAAAACCATGTCCAACCTCATGAGCAAAAAGTTTGCGCACTTCAAGGCTCAACTCACCTTCTTTTACTTCTTTCTCGTTTGAGACCAAAAAATCCTCATCAAACTCAACCTGCAAAGAGTAACTTGTCGTCTCTGATGTCTTCACACCGGGAACAGCCACTGTAGTTCCTGATCGCTCAGTTGACGCGAACCACTGGCCCCAGCCAACTTTGCCGTCGCGTTGTTCAAGTCCTTTGGTGATAAGAATAGGGCTGTTCGCGCCGTCCATCGTTTCGGAGAACTCAAGAACGGTCAGCCCGAGGTTTGTATTATAGTCTTCGATCAAATGCCTAATCAGGGGCTTGAATGACTCATCACCCTGCTTCAATCCAAGTACGAATGTTTTAACGTCTTTTTTATCAACCTGGGCCCCACAGGAGGTAAGAATAAGAGCCAATACAAGAAAATATAATGATTTCAATAGCATAAACACTCCACAGCAGCAGCAACAGTTAAAGCACCAGGGGGGAATCAGCAGTCAGGGGAGATACCTGACAAACGCAATATACCCCAGTTTCTAATAAAAAGTCAACATTTTATTATAATCTTTTTAACGTTTTATGATTTTTTTATAGAACTA